>JAADFU010000051.1 GCA_013152715.1 Calditrichota bacterium | reverse complement strand
TAGTTCAAATTTCCATTATCCGCAAGGACGCCGAAGGCGTTTAACTTTTGTAGAAAAATAACAACAAAACACTAAACAACAACCCCGAAGGAGTTGAACTTCGTCCATCGGCAAATAAAATTGCCGTTCAATGGTCGATGCTATTTTTTTGTTGAACTCCTTCACTATTCTTCATTTGTGCGGCAATCGTTGTGTGCTACAAATGTGAATCCGCCTGCTGCGGATTTTTATTTTCGTTTCGGCACAATGGTAATTAAAAACAGTGTCTGGAACAACGAATCATAAAATAATGCCGTCTTAAAGGTTAAAATGATATTATTACTTTGATTGATTACCAGCAAGCCATGAAAATTGGCTAAAATTTCATTATTGCAAAAGAAAAAATCCGATTGCAAATTGCAAGTCAAATTCACGGATCACGGCAGTTTTCGGGGATGATTCTTGTTTCTATTTCAGTTTTTTTAATGCGAATGACCAGTTAAAATTGAACATAAGTCGCTAATTTATTGTTTTTAAAAGGCTGACGCCTTAACTCCACTCCAAAACTCCACTCCAATTTAGGAATTAAGCCGTAAGGCTTTTATTATTTTCATTGCTATTTTACTTAAAATTTTCCAACTGGTCATTCATATTTTTACTTTAAATTTAAAGCAATTGCACCGACCGCTTTGGATTTCATGCGTCAAGCTATGCACAAGATTTATTAGTGAGTTAGGCACAATGATTGCAACTGCTTAACAGTTGAACGATTTCAAAACAGTCAACTCAGTTCAAAACATAAAATAGTCAATTTTCAATTCTGGCTATTTTCTTATTTTATTAATAATAATTGGCTTATCGCTATCTTTTTTTTAATTCTTTTATTTTCAACAAATAATCACCCTTTTGAGAGTAGTCGTTTTGGGGACACTTATTTGTTACTCGGAACAAATTTGATAGTTCAATTAATTTCTAAAATATCTTTGCATTATCGGCAAAAAAATCTTGATTTGATTTTATTAATTGTTTATATTGGAAAAGTTAAACTTAAATGATTTGAGGGAAAGTGGTAACGTCTGGCATGGAACATCAACTTATTCTGGTCGCCGACAACGATGCCAAAAATCTTGAGATACTCCGAGAGAATCTGGAAGCTTCCGGTTTTTTGGTATCTTCCGCATCCAACGGCAAGGAAGCCTGGGAAGAAATCTCCAGCACAAAGCCAAAATTAGCGCTGACAGAGACCAGTTTGCCGGGTCTTTCCGGTTTCCAATTGATGGAGCGCATGAAAAATGATCCGGAGACCGCATCCATCCCGGTGATTTTTCTGACCAAGCAGCGCGATGTTCAACAACGGCTTCGGGCGTTCGAATTGGGCGCGAAAGACTATCTCGTGAAACCGCTGCATGTGAAAGAAGTCATTGCGCATATCCGAATGATACTTCGCCGCCTGAAAAAATTTGACGTGGAAGCCGCTGATGTGCAAAATCAATTTTCCGGGAAATTGGAACAATTGAATCTCGCCGATCTGATTGAAAGTTTTGGCGTAGAAAGAAAAACCGGCATTTTGACGCTCAGCAACAGTCGGCGCAGCGGTCAGGTTTTCTTTCGCGAAGGCGCGGTGGTCAACGCCCGGCTCGGCGATTTCAAGATGGAGCACGCCCTGTACCAGATGTTTCCCTGGAAAAAAGGCTTTTTCAAAATGATTTTCCGCGACGTGGACATTGCCGAAGAAATTTCCATTAGCAATTTAGGGCTGCTGCTGCAAGGGCTGAAACGAATCGATCTGCGGGAAAAATTGCTCAAAAAACTTCCCTCGCCGAAGGCGACATTTTACACCACGCCGGTTTTTGAGCAACTTTTGGAAAAGAAAAAACTGAACAACGGCGTCAGCGAATTCACCCGCCTGCTGGACGGCAAACACACCATCGAGCAGATCATCGACGAATCTGGTCTGGATGATTTGGTCGCGCTGAAACGTTTAGTCCGTTTGTACCAGCAGGGTTTTATCAAAACAGACGTCAAAGTGGCGAAGAAAAAAAATCAGCCAGAGCTGGAAAAAGTGTTCGCCGGTCTGGAAGAAGATAGTTTGTCGCAACGGTTATCTTCGCGCCCGCCGATTCAACCAACTGAAACGGAAATCAGCGTCGAGCCGCCCAACGGTAAAGATGAAGAAGCGGTAGAAAAAGGTCCTATTTTTCCAGGGCTGGAAAATAAAGAAACGTACAAACCCTCTCGGGAAGAGGTTTTTCAACAAGACTCGCCACCCTCTCTCGAATTGCGCCAGGAGCGGAAAGAGAGCGTGCAATTTTCTGATTCATCGAAGAAAAAGCCTTCTCTGGAACCCCCGCCGACGATTGACACGAACAAGACTCTGTTCGAGGAAGTCTTTTTAGAAGATGAGTCCGAAAAATCAGCGCCGTCGCAGCAAGAAACGGAAACAACTTCTCCGCCGGATCAGGACAATTTCCCGGATCGGGAACGCGAAGCCGCGCGGCAAAATTCAATTTTAGCGGATGAAAATATCGAAGACTACGTATTTGAAGTCAACCCGCAGCGCCGCGGCGATGACTTGGAAAATGAAATCAAACCATTGATTTCGGAAATTGAAAAAGCCAGCGAGCGGAAAGACAAAACCGAATCACAGACGACAGAATCGAGCGCAGAGCCGCCTGAAGAAACGGATATTCCCGACAAAATTTTGGAATTTTCTCCCCCGGAAGAAAAAATATCGACTCCAGACGAGCAGCAGGAAACCTTTGTTGACGAAGAACTTTTACGCCAGGCAGCTCATCTTCAATGGCAAAAACAGGCAACGATTGCGGAGACGCCGCCAAAACCGCCGGATCAGCCGGCGAAAGCAGAAAAAAAACAGCCGCGTCCGGCAACCGGCGACAAAATCGTTCTCATCAGCGTGGATGAAGATTGCAAAGACAGCGTGATGGACATTCTGACGCACGATAATTTCAAATCGCTGAAAGTACTGCCCGAGCAGAATTTTAATATCGACGTGGGCAAGATTAATTTGAATGCAGAACGCGAAGTCAAGTTAATCTCGGTGCCAATCGAGAAACAACTGAATCCGTTTCTGGAATCCATCGAAGATAGCGCCCTGGCTTGTCTGTTCACTTTTGACTGTTCCCGGCCGGAAACCTGGGAATACACCGGTTATTTGATTCACTCAATCAGCGACAAATTCGGCGCGCCGTTTGCGGTTTTGGTAATGAATTTGGACGAGCAGGAATCACTGACCACGGACGTCATTCGCTACAAGCTCAACCTTTCGGCGGAAAATCCGGTTCTGCCCTGCGACGAGACCGATGAAAATTGCGTGCGCCAATTGCTGGACACGATAAAAAATTTCGCCGGAATTGTGTGATCGACAATCCGTTCGACTTGGGTAATTTTTTGTGAATAATATTTCTCTCATGTTGTGATGGCGGTTCTGACTCATGGCAATCACAACATTTATTGTTTTTAGCCTATCGCGCCGAAAAGCATCCGGCAGACAAAAACATCGCGCAAATCTCAAAACTGATCATCCAGGGCAATGAATAAAAAAATAGTCATCATTGACAATGACCGAAACTACATCACTCCTTTAGCCGCCGGCTTGCAGCACGCGGGATTTTCCGTGTATCTCTGGGACGAGCGTCAGGATCTATTGGAATTTATCCGCCAGACCAGACCGGACATGATCATTTCGGAAGCGCATTTGGAATCCGTTGACAGTCAGGAATTTTTCAAGCGCTTGAAATCCTTGCCAGAATTCAAATTCATCCCTTTTCTTTTTACCAGCAGCCAGAAAAACGTCGATGAACGGATTAAAAATATCGAAATAGGCGTCGACGATTTCCTTGGCAAACCATTTTACGTGGAAGAAGCGGTATCGCGCATCTCCAATTTGCTGCAGGAACTGGAAAATTTTGGCGGCTATCAGTTGGAAACAGAAAGAGGCTTCACCGGCAATCTGACGGAAATGAATCTCGTGGATTTGATCCAAACCATGGAATTGGGCAAAAAGTCAGCGGTCATCAAGTTGAAGCGTCACAATACTCTGGGCGAAGTTTACCTCGTCGACGGCAATGTAGTTAACGCGCGTCTCGATCATCTTGACGGGGAGCAAGCAATTTTGCGCCTGTTCACCTGGACAATCGGCGTTTTTTCCGTAGAAATGACCGCAGTGACTCAAAAGCGAAAAATTCAAAAAACTAACAAAGAGCTGATCGATATCGGCTTGCGCCGTTTGAGCTCCTGGGAGCAAATCAGACAAGGATTGCCGCCGCTGCAAGCAGTGATTGCTCCGACGGAACAGAAAAATTGGCAAAAGTTGAGCGATGAGGAAAAAGAACTCCTAAAAATGATTCCCGACAAAATTCGTCTCTCCGACTTGATCGCGAAAAGTAAATTTGACGATTTAAAGGCATTAGAGCTCGTGCGCAGTTTGTACCAGAAGGGTTCGCTTCAGGAAACAGAGGACAACTATAACCATTACGTGGAAGACTACCTCAAGCGCGTGAAACAAAACAGAGCTGCCGGCGAGAACTCAACGGAGCGCGCGGCAACAATTGTTTCCAACATTTTGCGCAAAACAGACAAAGACCCCGGACAGGAACGACGCGAGCAAGATCGACGTCAAACGCCGGAGCGTCGCTTTCACGGAAGAAGGCAGGGAGACCTGGCTTACGGAAGAAATCCCATTTATTTGTCAAAAATAGAACTTTTAATGATAAAAGAAGCGCTTTCTTGAAAATTACGGCAAATTAGGTTGAATTTTAATGAAAATCGGTGAAATTGCCATTATAAGCCACAATAACCGCCAGCGGGATGCGTTCATTCGATCAATCTGCGAGAAACTTGACTTGAAAAATGAACTCGTCTCTTTCAGCCGTTTCGACGTCAACAACCAGCTTGCGCTTCACCTGTACGGCATCAGCATCGACAGACAGGACACGGATTTGTCCTGGGACCTGATCTCACGCAAAATGCTGGGCTACGTGGTCATTTTTGACTGGGAGGATTTGATTTCGCTGGAGTCCGTCAAGCCGATTCTGGACAATTTCGCCGAAACGCTGACCGCGCCATTTGTCGTGGTAGGTAATGTGAAGGACATGAAAAAACCGCCCATTCCGAAAAATTTTTTTCAGGACAAAGGAATTTCTCTGTCGCCGAATTTCCGCTTCACTTTCGGACAAGTGGAGAACCGAGAAAGCGCGCGAAAAATTTTAACGCTGCTGATCGACATGCTTCTCGACAGAGTGGAACAAAACGGGCTTTTGGGGCATTGATTAAAGTGAAGCAATTGCTTCATCGAAGTTTGGAATTAAGCGGTGAGGCTTTTATTAGCCACAAATTGACACAGCGCTTTAAAATAATATTTTCTCTACCGGCAAATCAACCAACGAGGTTTTTTTCATGTTCGGCCAGACAAAAGAAACACTGCGACCCGGAGAAAAGCTGGATATTTTGTACTGCCTTTTCCGGGGAGACAACATCGAGCAGTTGATTGACAAACTGGATAACGACAGCGTTGTCGCGCTGCAGAAATTTGTCTGGGAGACGACCGCGGAGTTCGGCATCATCGCGCGCCGGAAAAATTTCAGTCGCCGGGAAATCACGCGCAAAATGACGCCGACGCCGCAATACCAGAAAAGCCGCGGCTGCAATCAACACACGTATCAGTGCAAAGCCACCGAGTGCATCCGGTACAATCCCGAATGCGCCCGCGAAAAAATCAAAGAACACGTCAAAGTCATGGCTGAAACGCTGCAAGAATACATTAAAATTGAACGGCAGAATGAGCCCTTTGAAAAAATGTTGTTGGAAATTCACTAATTTCGCTCTCTCTCTTTTACTTTTTTCTCTCCTGATTCCCGCTGTCGTTTGTGCCGGGCAGGTGTGGAAACAACTCTCCGCGTCAAATTTTCAAATTATTTACCAAAGAGAAGATGCCAAAAACGCCGTTTCCCTGTTAGCGACGCTCACGAGCATGGCTCCGGAAATTTCACAGAAATTAGGCGTCACTTTACCGGACACGGTGTCAGTCATCATCGCGCCAACAGAGAAGGCGTACCGACAATTCGCCGGCAGCGCGTTTCCCGATTGGAGTCAGGGACTCGCCTCTCCCGGGGAAAATTTAATTTTGCTGAAATCGCCGCGTTTTCTCCATCTCTCCCGCGGCTACGACAAAATCGCCGTGCACGAATTGACGCACATCGCGCTGAATCAGGCCGTGGGGAATCAAGCGATCCCGCGCTGGCTCAACGAAGGCATTGCCGTCTATTTTTCGCGGGAAAAAGCCTTTGCCTCGAATTCGCTGGTGTCAAAAGCACTGCTCACAAAATCAATCATCCCGCTGGACGAAATTGACAACGTGCTCCAATTTCACGCCGAAAAAGCACAACTGGCGTACCAGGAGAGTTATCTCGCAGTGCGTTTTCTTTTTGAACAATTCGGCGCGGAAAAAGTAAAGGAAATTTTGCGCCGCCTCCGTGCGGAAGAGGAAATGGATCAGGCATTCACCGGCGCGCTGGGCATTGACACGGCGCAGTTCGAGCAAGCGTGGCTGAGAAAAATCAGCAAAACACATCGCTGGCAATTTTTGGTGGATTTTGACACCTATCTCTGGATTTTTGTGCTGCTGCTTTTTTTACTCGGATTTGCGCTCATGCGCCGCCGGAATCGCTTAAAATTGAAACAATGGGAAGAGGATGAGTTCGACGACTTCGATGCAATTTAAAATCGAATACGCTTTGACGAAAATTTTAGGTCTGCTCGCGCGCGGACTTTCTCAGCGCTCTGCGGCAATATTGGGAGACCGCCTCGGAGGATTTTTTTTCCGTTTCATCCCCATTCGCCGGGATGTCGCATTCAAAAATTTGCAACACGCCCTGGGGAACGAAAAGAGCGACGCCGAGTTGTGGGACATTCTTGAGCGCAACTACCGCCATTTTGGACAGATGCTGCTGGAATTCGCCCGCATCTCCCTGCTGAAGCCGGGGCGGGTATCGGAACAAATCCCGGTGAAAAATCAACACATTCTGGAACAAGCGCTTGCCAAAGGCAGAGGCGTGCTCTTGCTTTCCGGTCATTTCGGTAACTGGGAATATCTGGCTGCGGCAGCCGCCCAAATAGGTCCTCCGTTGTACGCTGTGTTTAAAGAGCAGAAAAACAAGAAAGTGGACGCTCTGATCAAGGAACAGCGCATTTCACTGGGATTGTTGCCGCTGAAAGTCAAGGGCGGCGCGGCGCGCGGCATTCTCTCGGCACTTCGCGAAGGCGCTAAAGTGCTCATTCTGTTTGATCAGGATGCCGGCGGGAAAGGCAAATTTATCAATTTCTTCGGACGGCCGGCTTCCACCACCGACGGTCCGGCGCGCATCGCCATCAAATACAATGTTCCGGCAGTTTTCGCCTACGGCGTGCGCAATAAAAAAGGGCAAATCGTGGCAACGTTTGAACCTTTCCCTGATTCGGAGAATTTTGAAAACTCGGAACAAGGAATCACCCATTTCATCGAAACCTACAACGCCCGACTGGAAAAGCTCATCCGCCGCCATCCGGAACAATATTTCTGGATGCACCGACGCTGGCTGACCTGGGAGCGGCATCAGGAAAAGATGAAAACGCTGAAAAATGTGTGAACATTCCTGTCGGGCTGGCTCATTCGACACCGGACAAAAAATTTTCATGCTTTGAAAAAAAGACTTGACTTTTTGATAAAAATTGTTTAATTATAAGAGGTTAAATTACAATTTTGCTAACCGATGACCAATTTTCAAAAACGGCATTTTTTTCGCTGTTAATTTACTGATAATCAAGAGATTACAAAGTTTTTAGTCGTAATAGGGGTTAGCAAGAATTTTAAGACACTAAGGTTTTTATTGAAGTTAAGCTATTTTTCGGCAATTTTTTGCATAGCAGTTACGTCTTTTTTCAGGTCGCCCCATGTCCCTCAAAGAGGGGGTTAGCAAAATGGGTATGCTAATTCATTGTTTTTATTAAGCAAAAAACAGGGTCGGTCTGAAACATTGCCTTGCCAGATAGAGGATTGAGACTCA
>JAADFU010000050.1:7932-8879 GCA_013152715.1 Calditrichota bacterium | reverse complement strand
GTGTAAGGCCTGCCGCCCAGATAGCGCCAGCGAATGCTCACATCCATCTGGTCGCTCACGGGCAAAGCCCAGGCAAAAATGCGATACAAGGCGTTTGCCTTCAGCTTTGCGTACCAGTCATATTTGCGAAAATCAAAACGAATGCCATTGATGAAAGTGAATACGTGCCGGTAATCATAATCCCAATTGTAGTAAACATCAAATCGCGGATCGAAACCTTTGGAAACGGAGTAAGCGTAACTTATTGTAAAATAGTAATTATTTGACATTTTTTTCTGCAGAAAAAACTCAACGCCTTTGGAATAACCCTTGCCTTCATTGACCATTTTTCCTTCCGCGCGGTCAAACGGATCCGGCGTCAACCAGGAAACCGGAATGGCGACTTTGCGATAGTTTTTGTAATAAAATTCCAACGTGCCGCGCATATCTTCCCGGAACAGTTTTTCCAGGCCCACGACGATTTGCCGCGTAAATTTATAATCAAGATTTTTATTGTCAGGATGCGCGCTGATTTGCACATAAGCCGGAGATTGCGACTGCTGTCCCACGGCGGCGTTCAGAGCCATTCCTTTTCCCAGTTCAAGTGATGCGCCCAATCTGGGATCGATGGCGTGTTTTTTCGTTAGATCGAAATAGTCAAACCGCAGGCCGGCGGTAATCTGCAATCTCGAAAAGGGATAAAACTTCAACTGGCCGTAGCTGCCGAGTTTCGCCGAAGATTTTTTGTAGTTGGCCTGCCATTCAGGATACGTGCGAAAAATGGAAGCAATCGTATCCGCCGGTAAATCGTAAACAAAAATCGTGTCTGCGTCAGCCCAGCGATCGTGATTGAAATCGACATTTTTCGCGATAATTCCGGCGCTCAATTCCCAACGCCGCGCCGGAATCCAGACGAGGTCATATTTCAGCGCCCGCTCGATTTCTGTGGATAAATTTTTGTAAATCGG
>JAADFU010000050.1:0-7884 GCA_013152715.1 Calditrichota bacterium | reverse complement strand
AAAACGGACAAATTTGAAAAACCGGATTTCCCGAACAATGTCTTGAGCGTGGCGCCAAAAGCATACTGATCGCCGCGGGCATCAACATTTTCCGAGCCCGGCGTGTAGCCGCTTTTCCCTTTTTCTTTTTCGCCTTCGATGTAGATTCTGTCATTACCGTAAATTCCGTTTACAATGAGCTTATTGTTCGGCGTAAGATCATAGCTCATTTTCCCTTGCAAACTGTAATATTTGGGCACGGCAGTCAAACCCACAGACGAAATAATCCAAAAAACTTTTTCGGGCGCTGAGAATGAAGCTGCCTTTTCCCTTGCGAATTGGGCCCTCCGCCATTGCGCCAACGCCGTGCATTCCGGCGTAAAAATGTCCCATGTAACTTTCGCGGCTGCCATCGCGCAGAGAAATATCCATCACCGACGACGCCTTGTCGCCGTAACGGGCGGGAAAAGCGCCGGCATAAAAATCAACGCGGTGGATGAAATAGGGGTTGAGCATATTTATCGGACCTCCGCCGGTGCCCTGTTCGCCGAAATGGTTGGGATTGGGAATTTCAATATTGTCCATGATAAAAAGATTTTCTCCGGGCATGCCGCCGCGGACAATAATTTCGTTTTCTTTGTCCGAGCCGGAAACGACCGCCGGCAGCGCCTGGACAACTCGCTGCACATCTTCTGCGCTACCGGGATCGCTGCGAATTTCCTCAAAATCCATGCTGCGATTGCTCACTACGGCGTCTTTTGCTTCGTGAAAATACCCGGCAGTGACAATCACGCTATCGCTCTCGAGCACTGTGGGCTTCAGCTCAATTTTCATGTATGTCGTCTTTTCCGGCGTAATCGCCACGTTAGGAATAACGCGCATCTCATAGCCCATCATTTGCACGCGCACCGTGATCAGCCCTGCCGGTGCTTTTTTTATTTCAAATTTTCCCTTCAAATCCGCCGCTGTTCCAATAGTAGTGCCCTCAATCATTACATTGACCATGGGCAGCGGGCTTTGATTGGATTCGTCGACCACTACGCCTTTCAAGATGCCGTAATTTTTTTGCGCGAAACTGTTTCCAGAAATTAATAAAGTAAACGAAATCGCGATGAAAAAGACAGATGGTTTTTGCCAGATTTTCATGGAGTTCCTTTTTTGTTTATCTTTCAATGAAAAGAATCTTAAAGAGGCCGACTTGCTTTTTTTGTAATTATTCCGTCACAAACCTCGAAGACTTCAAGTTTAAATTAGTAATAAATTAACACAAAACGAGATTCTAACGTAAGCGAATTCTAAAATATTGAAAGAATTTATTGCCCGTGTTTTCGAAAATTGACTGATTGCAACCGCTGAATGAACCTGAGCGCTTGTTCAAAACACATTTTTATTCAAAGCGGTTCTCAAAAAATTATTTTTTTACTAACCAATTAAATCTTGGAGCCTTGGCGGCTTCGAGGCTGAGTAGTTACTTTTTTTTTAAACGTAAGTTTTGACTCGGGGTTTCAAACGAAAAATACAAACGGGATTGACTTTTTATTCTTTCAAAAAAAGTGCTGTTTTGTCAGAAATTATTTTGGCGGAAAATATTGCTGATCAGAGCGATTCATTTATCAATTTTCCTGTAAATTCCATCGCAGAGACGAGTTGCCTATTTCCGCGCGAGACGCAAAAAATCATTGACTTTCACAAAATATTTTTTTACTTATAAATTGTACCTTCCTTGTTTATAGCCAATCCTAAAAATCGGAGAAAAAAATGGCTGAACATCCCAGTTTAACGTTGCTGTCCGAAGATTCAATTCAAAGAATCCTTGAGCAATCGTATCTCGTTTTGAACAAAGTCGGCGTTCTTATTGAAAACGAGGAAGCGTTGAAGCTGCTCGGCGACGCCGGCGCTAAAGTGGATTTAGCGAAGCAAAAAGCGTTTTTCCCGGAAAACATCATCGAATCTTCTTTAAAATCGGCTCTTTCGTCGATTTCCGTTTTTGACCGCAACGGAGACTTGAAGATGTCGCTTCAGGGCAATGAAGTTCATTTTGACCCCGGGTCGGCAGCGCTGACAATTCTCGACTGGGAAAACCAACGGGCGCGCAAAGCGGTTACCCGAGATCTGATTCAGTTTTTTCAAGTTGTAAATTCTCTCGACAATCTCGCGGCGCAATCGACGGGGCTTATTTCTTCTGATGTCCCGCGAGAAATTCAGGATCGCTACCGGTTGTTTCTCGCCTTGCAGCATGGCACAAAACCAATCGTCACCGGTACTTTTACGATTGATGCGTTCGAGTCCATGAAAAAGATGCTCATCGCCGTGCGCGGGAGTGAAGAAAAATTGCGCGAAAAGCCGTTAGCGATCTTTGACTGTTGTCCTTCGCCGCCTTTGAAGTGGAGCAATCTGACCTGCCAGAACCTCATCGACTGCGCCAAAAGCGGCATTCCCGCAGAGCTTGTTTCCATGCCTCTGACCGGCGCCACTGCTCCGGGAACGATTGCCGGCGCGCTGGTGCAATTAGTGGCGGAAAATTTGAGCGGCGTTGTCATTCACCAACTGGCAAATCCGGGCGCGCCAATCATCTGGGGCGGCTCACCGGCAGCTTTTGACATGCGTCACGGAACGACTCCCATGGGCGCAATTGAAACAATGATGATTGATTCCGCCTATGCGAAAATTGCCAAACATCTCGATTTACCCACTCACGCCTACATGGGTTTGAGCGATGCCAAAATTCTGGACGCCCAGGCCGGATTGGAGACAGGTATCGGCGCCATCATCGCAGCACTGAGCGGAATCAACGTTATTTCCGGTCCCGGAATGCTGAATTTTGAAAGCACACAATCACTTGAGAAATTAGTCGTGGATAACGAAATTTGCGGCATGGCGCTGCGGCTCGTCAAAGGCATCGAGCTTCGCGAAAATTTCAGTGAAGATTTGTTCGGTAATATTTACGACGGGGAACATTTCCTGACTTCTCCGCACACGCTGCAATGGATGCGTGAAGAATTTTATTTCGCGTCACAAGTGATAAGCAGGGAAAACGATGAAGTTTGGAACGAAAAAGGCGCCAAATCGGCAGGTGAACGGGCGCATGAAAAAGTCAAAGAAATTATCGCCAAAGCGCCGCCAGTTTCTCTGGATAAAGAAATCGCTAATGAGCTATTGAAAATAATGCAGGCAGACGCGAAGAAATATGGCATGGACAAATTACCTCTCTAATGAGAACAAACCCGGTTCCTTCGAGAAACCGGGTTTGTTTTCATTGCTCAAAGAATTCCCAGCGGATCTCCGATTTGCAGATAAAATCCCCAATCGACATCGATCTGATTGAGCTGAATGAAAATCTCATTTTTGCCTTTACGAAGTCGAACGGGAATGATTTCGTCACAGGGTCTGGCGCTTCGCCCTTTAGCATGACTGAATATTTTCTTTCCATTCACCCACACAATGGCGCCGTCGTCGCTGCCGAAAAAAAGCACCGCTTTTCCGTCTTTCTTTGCTTCAATCGTTGCTTTGGCAAAAGAAGTGACTTTCCTTTTCTCGCCAAAAATATTCACAAAATTGACAAAGCCCCACTTGCTCGCCTGCGCCGGTTGCCATGTCAAATTATTGTCTTTTATCAGCGAGATCATTTTTTGTAAATCACGACCCTGACCATCAATTTCCGAATAAGGCAAAAGACCGGCGACTGCCCAATCGGAAATGATTTTTCCGGGGAATTTTTTATTAAAAACAAAACGAGCAACGAGAGAACTTGGCAGGTCAATTTTATCAGGCGCAAACTTCTCCGCCAATTCCTGCCATTCGGCTAATTTAGAATAATCGCCCTTAATGAAATAGAAAGGATAGAGCTGATAGCGAAATTCAGGCTGCGGGTGCTTACGCAAAAACGAATCGATAGGCGTCAAATCAGCTTCGCTCTTATTTTTAAGAAGAATTGCGGACAATTTTTTCACGGCCTCGTCAAAATGATTTCCATTGGTGTAAAAATCCATAAATTGCAAAATTTCGTCAACTTTCTTTTCGTCAGCAACTTGAATGCGTAAAAACTGGGCGTCTTCCAATTTAATGCGAATATCTTTGTTGGAAAATTGTTCCCTGCTCCCGGCTGTCGAATCCGCGTCAATGTGAATGACAAGCTCCGGCGACGGAGAGGTTTTGTCCTCAGGAACCGACGCCTTCATCGGAATGACCAACGGCTGCGCTGGCGCTAATTGAAACATCATTTTTGCCGGCGGTGAAAAATTCCAGTTTCCTTCGCTTTTCCACTGATAATAACCAATTGTCGGAAAATTAAATTCAGTCGGGATGGCAATATTGCTATCGAAAATGTATTTTCCGGCTTGCTGCGCGGAAGGTTTCACTGAACTCAACGCTGTTTTTGCTTTTGCCGCGAGTTGGACAGCACTCCATTCGATGAAATTTTCTTCTGCGAAAGGTTTCCCACGGTCGATTTCAAATTGATCAAAAACGCTGTCATTTATGGAAATAGCTCTTGCCGTAATTTTATCTTTCGTTACATCGAGAATCATGAAGTGATGTTTACCTTGGACGACATCAGTAAATTGATTTTTCTTAAAATCGTAAAGCGGCGCACCTCCGCCAGCGCTAACACACTGGACGAACGCTTTATCTTTTTCACCGCGTTTGCCAATGGGATAGGTCCGCAAATAATAGTGATCGTGACCGGTAACGACAAGCTGCACTTCATTCTCGATGAACAACGGGGACCAATAATAGCGAATATCGTAAACTGGTCTTTTCGGATGCGCGTGAAAAATCGGATGATGAAACATAACGATGCGCCAGGGCTTGTCTTTGCTTTTTTTCAAATCCTGTACGAGCCATTTGTATTGCTCTGAATTCGGACTGCCGTCTTCATTTGAATCCAGCCCGATAATATGAACTGAACCGTAATCCGCAGACCAGTAAGGCATGCCCTGATGAATCGTAAAATGCTGATAATAATATCCGGCGCGGCGCTCGTGATTTCCCAGCGCCGTATAAATGGGAATATGACTGATCAATTTTTTCGCCGGATCAAAAAATTGCGGTTTCCACTGCTCGATGTGATCCCCGGCGGCGACCAAATCGCCGGAATGGAGAATGATGTCTGGTTTGTATTTTTCGATCTGCTCACAAATGCGATGAAAAATTTTCGGATTACTGCGACTGTCGCCGACCACGCAAATGCGGAAAGGGGTTTCGTCATTATCGGGCGCAGTCTTGAAGCTGAAGACTTCCGTGCTATCTCCAGCCCAAAAACAGCGGTAGTAATAAACAGTATTCGGCTCCAGCCCTGAAAGGCGAATGTGGTGAAATGTTGCCGTTGAATCTTCTGACAATGTATCGGACAAAGATTCTGCCTGCAAACCAAAAACTACTTTTCCGGACGCTGGATTATCGGTCTCCCAGAGAATGGAAATGCCGTCGGGGGTCGGTCTCTGTAAATAGGGGCCGAATTTCAAAGAGTCCCCAAACGAGTCACAAGAAATGAGCATTATCAAGAGGGGTAATATTGCGATAATTTTTTTCATCTTTCTCTCCGCTAAAATTATCTGACATGAATTTTGGGCTATAGAAAAACGCCTTGAAATTAAACAACAAGGCGCTTTATTTAGTTCCTCTAGTAACGTGTGCCCCACCTTCAAGGTGGATGGAGTACACGTGTGTTTTATGTGTGTTTTATTTTACCACTGAGGCAACTTAAACTGTTCCGGTCGCAATTTAATCACATCGCGTAGCCACTGCTCCGGGTAGCCGACGCTCTGAATTCTGCCTTTTTCATCTTTCACATAGCCGTCGTTGTATTTTGTAATCAGCGCTTCACCTAATTCACGCCATTGCTTGACTACATTTTCGCCGTTACTCACGCAGTAATTTGTCAAATAATCCGCCACTAAATCGGGATTGGACTTGTAAAGCGCTGCTGCCGTTTTTTCAATCACCGGCTGCAATTTGAATTCATTGCCTTCGAGTTTCCGTTGTACTTTTTGAATGTCTTTGACCATGTAGCTGTATTTCAAATTGGCAAAATTGGCGACAAAATTGAACACCCACCAGGCTGAATCCCAGGAAAATTTTTGGATATCGCCGCGAGCGAAGGATTGCGGAATATCTTTAATGCCGCAATAAAGCGGAATGTAGCAGGTGGTGTAGGTGTCATCCATGCCGTACCAGAACACACCGCCGATGGGATTTGGCAACTGAGCTCTCGATTGAGAAACAAAAGAAAAACCGGTTTGCTGCGTGGAAATGGGTCGTTCCCAGGCATATTTGACACTGTCCGCTTCCCAGGTGATGGGACGCCAGCGATTGGGACAGCCAAAAGGCCCGGCGTCCACGCCTTTGGTCATGTCAAAATCCGTCCCTTCGTAATGGTCGCGCATCAGCGCCATTACATCGGCAGTAGTCAATTTGTGATCCGGCTTCACCCACAACGGGTAACGCTGCGCGCCCTTGACGCCACGATGAAAGTCAGGCGACAAATTTAGCGACGGCGCCACGCGACGCAAAATGCTCCACACCCGCGAGGCGCAATAGCGCAAGTTTTCCGGATTCGGCGGACAGTACGCCAGGTTGAAACGAAACGGCGCTCCCGACTTGGGATTGTAATAGCCTTTTTTCACCGCAAATGAGATCACGTTTTTTGAATACAAACAACTCCCCGGATCATCCAACGGGAATTCTCCGATTCGAGAAAGATTCGCATGGCAACTCACATAGCCGTCCGGAATGCGTCTTGCCACCCAAATAGCGCCTTTTCCGCCGGGGCCGGGACCAATCATCTCCAAAATCCACGCCTCGTTCGGGTCGCCAATAGAAAAAGCTTCTGCAGTACTCGCATACCCATATTTAGCGACCAAATCAGTAATCACCTTTATTGCCTCACGCGCCGTTTTCGCCCGCTGTAGCGCCAGATTCATCAGCGTCCAGTAATGCAAAGCGCCGTCCGGGTTTTGCAGTTCTTCCCTTCCAGTAGTCGTCGTCTCGCCGATACTCAACTGGTACTCATTAATCAACCCAACTACGGCGTAAGTGTGCGGCACCTGCGGAATTTTGACAACCTTCCCGCCGCGACGGCGAATTTCAATAAATTCATCTTTCGCATGATCCGCTGCCGGCGTATATCGTAAATGCGGCAGAAACTCTCCATCACAAGAGTAAGTAATTATCACCGAGCTATCCACAGTGGCACCTTTGGTAACAAGAATGTTGGTGCAGGAAATAGTTTGACCGACCCAACCGGCTGAGATAAATAGCAAAAAAACGAAAATACGCATTTTTGAATTCATCTGTCACTCCTTTAAAAATTAATATTGTTGTTTAGGGAATATATCGTTTCTAAATTAAAAGAAAAGATGAGAATGTCAAGGGGAAAATTGGTTTTGGGCGAAAAATTAAAGGAAGGAATTTTCAGAAATTGAATTCCGGACAATCTGATATTGATATCAGTTATCATCAAAAACTATCGAAATAATCTTGTGCATTTGCTCAATAACATTTTGATGTAGATTATGCAATTTGCAAGTTAAAATTGCAAATTGCATAAAATTGACGATTTTTACAGAATCACGGAATAATTTTGTGGATAGCTGTAGGATGCAAATAATATAATCAAAAATCTTGCGGAGCAGTTGAACTCCGCAAGATTAGATTACGATTACATTACTTGAGAAAGGACATCTTCTTGGAATCTTGAAACAAGACCTTATTATCTGATTTTACACGAATCACGAAAATATAAGTCCCACTGCCGACATGCTCTCCATTTTGATTTGTCCCATACCAAATTAGATTATGATAACCTGCCTGAAATTCTTTGTTAACTAACTCTTTTACTTTTTGGCCTAGCACATTGTAAATAACCAACTCAACATGCGCTGCTTCTGGGAGTTCAAATTGGATGTT
>JAADFU010000049.1 GCA_013152715.1 Calditrichota bacterium | reverse complement strand
TCTCTGAATCCCGAAGGGATTCAACATTTTTAGACGGTTTAAATCAAAAAGACGACAACTCCGGTAGGAGTTGAACAAAAGTTAAATGTCCAGAAAGTGAAATAAAGTTGTGAATTTCGGGAAATAGCTTTTTCAGATTATTCCCCGGAGATAACTTTTTTATTTTTCGAATCACATCACACATTAGAGTTGATGATTTTGGGGGACATTCAAATCAATTGAAAAAACACTTGAAAATTTGAAATAATTTTGTTATTATTAAGAATGAGAACAACGCAAACTAACTTTAGGAGCGCATAAAGTGGCAGAGCATAAAAGTTTATATCAAATCTTGATCGTCGATGATGAAAAACATATTGCAAAACTCATCGAAGGATATTTGAAGCCGGAAAAAAAATATGACTTTTCCTCGGTCACAAACGGTGAAGCTTGTCTGAAATATATCAGTGAGCAAATTCCTGATTTGATTTTATTGGACATCCAAATGCCCGGCATCGACGGAATTGAAACACTGCGCCGAATCAAGGAGTATGATCCTCGAATTCCGGTCATTATGATTTCCGGATTGGGATCCCTCGAAAAAGCTGTCCAATCAATGAAATTTGGCGCCTACGATTATATTGAAAAACCGTTCGAGGATAGAAACAGATTAATAGTCACCGTAAGAAACGCCCTTATGATCAGCTCGCTGCAAAATGAGATCAATGAATTGAGACAGAACTACGAATTTGAAAACATCATCGGGCAAAGCGGCGCCATGAAAGAGGTTTTTAAATCCATGGAAAAAGTGATCAACAGCAAAGTCACGGTTCTCGTTTTGGGAGAAAGCGGAACGGGGAAAGAACTTGTTGCGCGCGCCATTCATTATCACGACAAGGTTCGTGCCAACAAACCTTTTGTGGCAGTAAACTGTTCGGCACTTCCGGAAACGCTGTTAGAGAGCGAGCTTTTTGGGCATGAAAAAGGTTCCTTCACCGGCGCCATGACCCGCCGCATCGGCAAATTCGAACAGGCGAATAATGGCACGCTTTTTCTTGACGAAATCGGGCTCATGTCTCCGGCGACACAGGCAAAAGTTCTGCGTGTGCTGCAAGAAAAAAAATTTGAACGTGTCGGTGGCAATGATCTCATCGATGTCGATGTCCGGGTTATCTCTGCTACCAACACCAACTTGGAAGAGGCAATTAAGAAAAATGAATTCAGAGAAGATTTGTTTTACCGGCTGAATGTATTTCGCATAAGGATACCTCCGTTGCGCGACAGAAAAGAAGACATTCCTCTGCTTGCCGCTCACTTTATTCGGAAATATTCTCAGCAGGAGGAAAAAGAAATTGTGGGTGTTTCGCCTGAGGCTCTGGAGCTGCTCATGGCGTACAATTGGCCCGGCAATGTTCGCGAACTGGAAAATGCTATCGAGCGCGCCGTAGTGCTGGCAAGCACTAATGAGATCGCGACCAAAGATTTACCGACTGCGGTTCGTTCCATCGGTGAAAGAAAAATTTATGAATCCGACGAAACGCTTGCCACTTGGATAGAAAAATTGGAGGAACAGGCGCTACGCCAGGCACTGCTGGAAAACGAAGGCAATATTTCAAAAACCGCAAAAAAACTTGGAATAGGTCGCGCCACGATCTACCGCAAAGCAAAAAAATATGGTTTGCCGATAAATAAATAGCCCAACGGCAAGCTCTCTTTGAATGATAGCTGATCGCAGCTTTTCTGTGGTCAGCTTTTTTTATGCCTCCAAAATATTCCGAAAAAGGCACAAATTTTGCATTATAAATATTTAAAATAAGACCTGCGAATTATCTGCTCTCTCTTTTTTTTAAATTTGACGGTGAATCCTGCTGACTCGCGAGAGATAACGCCATTAACCGCGCCACACACAACGCGGCAAGCCAACTATAACCGCCCGGTGAATTGTTCGATGCTGATACATTTGTATCACGTATGAACATAATAATTATTTTATTATGTCAAATGCTATTTTTTATTCCTTGTTTTTTGGGCAGTTATCCTGTCTGTAATATCATAACCTCATTAGTTTTAATGGTATAATAATTGCAAACATAGCGACTAATAATTGATCCAAATAATTTTATAACTTTTACTGAAAAGATGTGGGCATGGAGCTTGTGAAATTATTTCCTCTCATAAAGACCATTTGCGACGGTACGTACAGCCCGATGCAATTGACAGAATTCATCAACATTTCCCAGAAAATTGCAATCAGTTATTTAAAATACCTGGAAATCAATGGCAGAAACATTCGCCCGAGAAATCAGGAAAGCAGCAATGAGCTTGAGAACGTGGCAATTGATTGTATCGCCAGTTTATTCATGCGGAATGAAAGCGGTGAATTCGTTCAATTGACGCGATATTTTGGACAAATTATCAATAGTCCGGAACCTCCGGCGCAAGGTCAGCTCTCCAACATGCTCCGTCGTCTGATCGTCAAAAAGACCAAACAGGAATTGTCGCGAATTTTTAAAGAGCGCGATCCGGAAGGTGCCAAAATAATTCGCAACATCAAAGTTGCTATTCGGAATTCTCAAAAATTTTCATCGATTCGAGAAATGGGACGGGAATTTGTCTATCTTAACCCTCGGTTTGATAATTGTCAGACAAGCGAATTTGAAATGAGCGATACGACTTTATCCGTGCCATTGCCCAAAGATTTGAAGAAAAAGACGATTCCGGAAAGGGAATTATTTCATTTTTTTCTGGAAAAATATCAGCCGTCTGATTCGGTTTCTGCTATGCTGGACAAAATTATGAATATCGTCGTCAGCCTGCCGCAATATCATAATTATTTAGCCGTCGATCTTATTGCAAGTATTATCCGCGAAGTGACTTTTCAACACGCCTACGAACAACTTTCCAACGACGTGGATCGATCCACACCCCTTGACGATATTCAGAGTAAAGAAATTGACAAAGTCAACCGCCATGTAATCCGAACAATTCATCAAAAAATTCACTCCCAATATCTGCTAAAGAACAAAATTTCTCCGCAGAAAGCTGATATTTACTGCCGTGCCATCAGCGATTTTGTTTACGAGTTGACTCGCGACAAAGCCACGGATTCCAACTATCAGTATTTGAAAAGATATTTGCCCGCTTTGACGCAAAGGACCTATCGACAAAAGGAACGCTCTATTTTCGAGTATTTGATCAAACTCACGAAGAAATCATTGCGGAAAAAATTGAGTGAATTGTTATAATTTTCCGTAAAATTGGAGGCTTGTTTGTATATAAAATAACAAAAAGACAGCTAAATAATAGCCTTACAAATTCAAAAGCAACGGACTTATGCATTTCAGAAGGACAAACATCCGTTTTGATTTGCACCAATGCATCCGGCGCAGGCAGCGTGCATAAGTCCTTTTTTGAAAAGTGGGACGTAAAGTCCACCAAGACAGCCTCCTATGAAAGAAAAAAAACAACATTCATGCCCTGAAGCGGATATTATCGAATCGCTCATGACGAATCAGGTCATTGAAGATGCGGAACAGAATAGAGTTGCCAATCACTTGCAACAATGTGCGCCCTGCCGCATTATCTTCAACGAGTTGTCTCGTTTTTATACTATTTTCAACGATGAAGCCGCGACACCATTGTCATCAACCATTTTTGATTTACTCAATTCCATTGGCGACGCTGACGCTGAGATAACTGGCGTCCTGTTGAAACCGGTGGAGCCGTTGAACGGCCACAAATCGCTGGATTATTTCGCGCAGGTCGTTGTTTCTTCAAATGCGCAAGCAAACAGTAATTTTCAAAATGTTACGCTGAATCGCGGGGAAATTTTCCTGCGTGCGGTGAAATCACGCGCAACGGGAGAATCGACTCTGTATTTGCTTTCTCCCCATGAGCGGTTGTATCGAAACATTCGCCTACAAATTTCGTCCGAGGGAGAGCAGTTTTTTAGCGATGGGACCGGGAAAGTAAATCTCGGAAAGTTTGACGTGGCCAATTTCGAGCGCCAAATAATTACAGTCTATCTTCAAGACTGATCGTTCGCCTCCGCCGTCGCACCAGATAAAATTGTCAATATTGCGATCCAAACCAAAAACCTGATGGCAAATTGAAACTACAACCATTGACGCCATGAAACTATTCCGTTTATTCGTCATCCTGTGGATTCTTGTTCTATGTTTGCACAGCATGCATGTTTCCGCAGCCACGATTTACACTGATCTCGCGCAAAAAGAAATTCTTCTTGGCGACAAACTGACCCAAACGTTCAGATTTTCCATTTGTCACAAAAAATACCCGTACATTTGGATTATTTACCGCATTGACAAAGGTATTTCTCCGCCGTCGAAAATCATCCCGCCATTCGAAGGCGCAAGTAAATTTCCGCGTCTCGGTGACATCTTAATGAATGAAGATGAACGTCAATTAGTTAATTCTGATAATCGACAAATCGGCGTCCCTTTTAATAAAGAATGTCTTGGCAAAACACAAATCGATCAATGGTGCGCAGACGACTGTCTGATCGTCATAAAATTTTTTCTCCAATCCGGCAGGCCGCGATTTTTAGAAATTGAACCGATGTCGCCGCATGCCGAGTTTGATGATCAAGACATCCCTATATTTTGGTTGGGAACAGTGAGCGCGTCCCGCAGCTTTTCTTATTTAAAAAATATTTTTCGGACGGAGACGCATTGTCAATGGCAGCGGCAATTAGTGAACGCTTTATCGTATCATAATTTGCCCGAAGAATTTTTCCCCTTCGCCAGGAATATTTTGAAAAATAAATTTTCCGACGAAGTCAAAATGGCTGCCATTTCCGGCTTGGGAAACTATCCGGACAGGCGTTGCGTTCGCTTGTTAGCTTTGATCAGCGCGAAAACCGTTTCCGAAAAACTCCGCAGCGCAGCCATTCAATCGCTGGCGCAAAATCAATATCCCGGCGCGCGGCGCATATTGCGCAAGCTTGCCTTGAAAAATCAAAGCGCCGATGTCCGCAAACGAGCAATTTTCTGGTTGGGTCAAATTGGCGACAAAAATTCCATTCGCACGCTTGTGTCAATTGTAACGAACGGCAAAAACAGAGCGATTAAAGAACATGCCATCTTTGCCATTAGTCAACTCCCGAACGACGTCGGCAAAGCGATTTTGCGGAAGATCGCCGTGGAAAATCCGGACGCAGACTTGCGCGAAACTGCAATTTACTGGATAGGGCAGACCGAAGAAGAAAAAAGATTAGAGTTCATGATTGATATTTTCCATTCCATGCAAAATTGACAAAAAAAATTCCGAAGATGGGTGCTTTCTTCGGAATTTTTTTTATGACTCAACTCGACTATTTTATTTTACTTCGCTCGCCTGATCCTTCTTTTTCAATCCCACTTTTTTCTCTGCCGCTTCGAGCTGTTTCGGCGAATAATTCAGCCTTTCTTTGCTTCTCAGAATTTTTTTAGCCTTTCTTTTTCTCATTTTCAGTCCCTCCGTTTATTTTTAAAATTCGTCATCCGTAAACTTTATCGCCGGATATTCGTGCAGTTTGGTTTTGAAAATTCGCTTGATTTCTGCCAGTTTTTCCTCGGTTTTCGCTTCAAATCGTAGCACTAAAACCGGCTGCGTGTTTGACGCTCGCACCAGACCCCAGCCGTCGCCAAATTGCACGCGTGCGCCGTCAATGTCAATGACTTCATATTTTTCTTTGAATGATTTCACCAGGTCTGCAACGATATCAAATTTTTTTTCATCCGCGCACTCGATGCGGATTTCCGGGGTGCTCACGAAAGCAGGGATTTCATCCGCCAATTGAGATAATTTTTTATCGCCGGCAGCGACCATCTCCATCAATCTGCCGGATGCGTAAATTGCGTCATCGTATCCGAAAAAATCGTCGGCAAAAAAGATGTGGCCCGACATTTCGCCGGCAAAGGGAGCATTTTCCTCTTTCATTTTCGCCTTTAACAGCGAATGCCCCGTTTTCCACATCAGTGGCTTGCCGCCGAATTTTGTGATGTATTCCGGCAAGGCCTGAGAACATTTCACATCAAAGACGATCGTTCCTCCCGGGTTGCGCCGCAAAACATCACGGCTAAACAGCGCAATAAGTCTGTCAGCGTAAATGATGCGGCCTTTGTCGTCGATAGCGCCAATTCTGTCGGCGTCGCCGTCGTAGCCGATACCCATGTCGGCGCCGTTGTCCAGAACCGCTTTTTGTAAATCAACCACATACTTGGGTACAGTGGGATCAGGCAAATGGTTGGGGAAATTGCCGTCCGGCTCACAGTAAAGACAAATCACTTCGCATCCCAGATCCCGCCAGATTTCCGGGGCGATCACTCCCGCAGTCCCGTTGCCGGCGTCAATCACTATTTTCAGCGGCTTTTTCAATTGAATTTTTGATTTAATCATATCTTTGTAGTCCGGCACCACATCGACTGTTTCGACCGATCCTGCGCCTGTCAAAAATTCATTCTTGTCAATGAGCGCGCGCAATTTTTGAATCTCCTCGCCGTAGATTGCGGCAATGCCTTCGCACAGTTTTAGACCGTTAAATTCGATGGGATTGTGGCTGCCGGTAATCATGACACCGCCGTCAATATTGAGATGAACAATGGAAAAATAGAGCACTGGCGTCGGCACCACGCCGATGTCGATGACGTGCGCGCCCGTGGACATCAGCCCGCGAATAAACGCCTGCTGAATTCTCGAAGAAGAAAGCCGCACATCTCTGCCCACGGAAAATTTCTTCAGTCCTTTTTTGCCCAAATACGTGCCATAAGCCTTGCCGATTAATTCGATATTTTCATCGGTCAACTCGGTGTCAGCAATACCCCTGACGTCGTATTGTCGAAATATATTCGAATTCATTTTCACGCTCCTTTTACTTTTTATTCAAATCTGATTTATTTCATCCTCATTTCGCCCAAAACATGCGCGGCAAGCCATTTAAATCAGGCACGATCTCTTTTTGCCTGAATTGTTTGTTTTTTGAAAAAATTTGCAACACAGCGTCTCCCTGCGAGACGCCAATTTCCAAAATCAGTAGCCCGTCGGGCAGAAGAATTTTATCCAATATTTCTTGCAAGCGTCGGTAACAATCCAGTCCGTCATCGCCGCCGAACAGAGCAACGCGCGGCTCAAAATCTCTGACCTCGCGCGGCAAAGTTTTCATTTCCGCTTTGCTGATGTACGGTAAATTACCGACAACGACGTGAAATTTCCAAAAATTTTCGGGCAGCGGAGAAAAAATATCCTGTCTGATAAATTGAATTTTATCGTCGACTTCATTCCTTGCCGCATTCTCTCTGGCGACAGCAAGCGCTTCTTCATCCACATCAATCGCGGTAATTTTCGCAGGCGGAATATTTTTTGCCAACGCCACAGCGATGTTGCCGCTGCCGCTGCCGATGTCCAAAATTTTTATTTCATCGACATCAGGAAAAAATTTCGCATAATTTTCAATGATAAATTCCACCAAAATTTCCGTTTCGGGCCGTGGAATCAATGTTTTCGGCGTGACCTTGAACTGAAGCGAAAAAAATTCAGTTTCACCCAGCAAATATTGCAGTGGCTCGTGATCTACGCGCCGCTTCAGCAATTCGCGCAGCCGGTCAAGTTCCGCAGGGGAAACAGGTCTTTCAAAATTCAAATAGAGCTGCACGCGATCCAATTCCAACACCTTTCCCGCCAGAAGCTCCGCATTGAGACGCGGATTTTCAATTCCTTTCTCCTGCAAAAAATCGGACATGAGTTGAATCAATTGCAGAACGGTGTATGTGTTGGCGGATTTAGTCATTGAGTTTCAACAAATTTTAATCTTTCCGCGCGGTCAGCAATGAGGAGTTGTTCGATCACTTCATCCAACTCACCCTCTAAAATTTTATCTAACTTATACAGCGTCAAATTAATGCGGTGGTCGGTCACGCGATTTTGCGGGAAATTGAACGTGCGAATTTTTGCGCTGCGGTCGCCCGTGCTGATCATGGAACGCCGTTCGGCGGCTAATTTTTCCTGCTCTTCTCGTCTCGCTTTTTCGTACAATCTCGCCCGCAAAACTTTGATCGCTTTCGCGCGATTTTTGTGCTGAGACTTTTCATCCTGACAAGTAACGACAAGACCTGTCGGAATATGCGTCACGCGCACCGCCGAGTCGGTTGTGTTCACGCTCTGCCCGCCGGGGCCCGACGAACGGTAGACATCTATTTTCAATTCATTGGGATCAATTTTCACTTCAACTTCGTCCATTTCCGGCAACACCGCCACGGACGCAGCCGACGTGTGAATTCTTCCGCTGGCTTCGGTTTCCGGAACGCGCTGGACGCGATGGACACCAGCTTCGAACTTCAATTTTCCGTAGGCATTGGAACCCGTGACCTGAAAAGAAATTTCTTTGAAACCGCCTCTTTCTTGCGGATGCGAGCTGAGGACTTCTGTCTTCCAGCCTTGGCGTTCAGCATATTTGAAATACATTCGCGTCAAATCGCCGGCGAACAAACAAGCTTCATCCCCTCCGGTACCGGCGCGAATTTCGATAATCGCATTTTTTTCGTCTTCAGGATCTTTGGGAATGAGCAACATTTTCAATTCCTGTTCCAATTCCTCTTCCTGCGGCTGCAGCTCTTTGATCTCCTCTTCTGCCAATTCAGCCATCTCCGAATCGTCCGCCTGATCGACGATCTCGCGGGCTTCCGCTAATTGACGGCGAATGGTTTGTAATTTATGAAATTTTTGCACAATTGGCGTCAATTCGCTTTGTTCTTTGGAGAGTTTTCGAAATTGGTTTTGATCTTTGAAGATGTCCGGGGCGCTCAACAGTTTGCTGAGCTCCTGATATCTCGCTTCTATTTTTTCTAATTTATCAATCATATTCAGCCACTCCAATCACGCTTGTTGCTGATTCACATCATCCGCCCAGACGACGTTGGTGTCTCCTGTAAATTTTTCTCCCAGACTCCCTTTTAGCGCGACAATTGCCACTTCCAACATCGAGTCGTCTGGTTTCAGAGCGGTAATGCGTTGCAGCCACAGTCCCGGCAAGACCATTAAGCGAACGATGGGGTTATTCATTTTTTTGTCAGACAGTTTGATCGCTTCATAGGAAATTCCGCCGATGAGCGGCACAAAAGCCAGCCGAATGAGCCGGTCGGCAATGGAATCAGGTCTTCCCAGCGTCAAGAAAACCAAAATGCTGATGAGCAAAACTGTCATGATGAAACTTGTTCCACAGCGCGGATGGTGAGGCTTGTAGGGTCGCGCATTTTCAACAGTCAGTTCTTTACCGTCTTCAAAGGCAAAAATGGTCTGGTGTTCCGCGCCATGATAGCGAAAAATGCGCTGGATATCCTTCCAGAGCGTAATCACGCCGAGATACAGTAAAAAGATAGAAATTCGCAAAAACCCATCCACTAAATTAAACCAAAACCCGCTCTTTATTCCCACCAAACCTGTCAAAATCAGCGGCAAATAAAAAAACAACGCCAATCCCGCAATGAGTGAAAAAGCCACGGTTCCCGCCAACCACAGTTTGGAGAGCCCTTTATTTTTCTCGCTATGTTTGGATTTCTCGCCGTCCTCAGCCACTGCAATATCGCCGGAAAAAGTTAGCGCCTTGATCCCTAAAATCATGGATTCAATCAACACCACGGCGCCGCGAACGATGGGCAATCCCCATATTTTTTTCCGCTTCGTGAAAGACTCGTAGGGATCACTTTTCAGGATGATTTTTCCATCCTGACGCCGGACTGCCACAGCGACCCGCTCTGGCGAACGCATCATGACGCCTTCGATCACCGCCTGTCCGCCAACATTAATTTTTTTCTTTTCTGCCAAATTCTTTTCCTTTTTTTAAATAGTCGCCATTTTCATTTGGAAATAAAAAAACGGAATAGCTGATCCAAAAAACAAGATCAGATCGTATTCCGCCTATTTCAAAGCTGAGATAACTATGAGTTCTGGGGATTTTTGTCAGCTTCTTTATTCAATCCATACTTTCTCATAAATTTTTCTACGCGTCCGGCAGAGTCAACTAATTTCTGTTTGCCGGTAAAAAACGGATGACAACTAGAGCAAATTTCCAAATGCATGTCCCCTTTGGTGGAACGAACCTGGAATGAATTGCCACAGGCGCAAGTCACCGTCCCCACTTTGTATTCCGGATGAATTTTCGGTTTCAAAAGAATCAACCTCCTCACACAATTTATTTTAGTTAAATCTCATGTTATTGTCTTTGGCGCAATTAACAGCACCAAATATAAGAATATTTTCCCTGTAATGCAAGAAAAAAAACGAAATTACGAGTTCATAAGTTCCAAAAACTTTTTATTGGATTTGGTCGCGCGCATTCGTTCGATGATAAATTCGATAGCTTCCATGGGATTAAATTCGCTCAACAACTTGCGCAAAATCCAGACGCGATTCAATTCTTTCGGCGTTAATAGCAATTCTTCTTTTCTCGTGCCGGATTTGTTGATGTCAATTGCGGGAAAAATGCGTCTGTCTGCCAAATTGCGATCGAGTACTAATTCCATATTGCCTGTTCCCTTAAATTCTTCAAAAATAACTTCGTCCATGCGACTGCCGGTATCAATCAACGCCGTCGCAATAATCGTCAGGCTACCGCCTTCTTCAATGTTCCGCGCCGCGCCGAAAAATCTTTTCGGCTTGTGCAACGCGTTGGCGTCCACACCGCCGGAGAGAATTTTGCCGCTGTGCGGAACCACGGCGTTGTAAGCGCGCGCCAAACGAGTGATGCTGTCCAATAAAATCACGACATCCTGCTGGTACTCAATTAATCGTTTGGCTTTGTCGAGCACCATTTCCGAAACTTGCACATGCCGCTCGGCAGGTTCATCAAAAGTAGAACTGACAACTTCGGCTTCCACTGACCGCTCCATGTCAGTCACTTCTTCCGGTCTCTCGTCAATCAGCAGCACGATCAATTTGACTTCCGGATGATTTGTTGTAATAGCGTTCGCGATGGCTTGTAAAAGCATGGTTTTGCCGGTTTTTGGTTGGGCGACAATGAGCCCGCGCTGGCCTTTTCCGATGGGCGTTAATAAATTCATGATGCGAGTCGAAAAATTTGTAGCTGAAAACTCAAGATTAAAACGCTCGTTAGGATAGAGCGGCGTCAGGTTGTCAAAAAGTATTTTGCTTTTCGCTTCTTCCGGATTTTCATAGTTTATTGCCTCGACCTTCAACAGGGCAAAGAATCTTTCATTTTCTTTGGGTGGTCGGATTTGTCCGGAAACAGTATCGCCTGTTTTCATTCCGAAGCGTTTGATCTGTGAAGGAGAAACGTAAATATCGTCAGGCCCCGGCAAATAATTGTAATCCGGCGAACGCAAGAATCCGTACCCGTCGGGTAAAATTTCCAGCACGCCTTCCGCGAAAATCAGGCCTTCCTGTTTTGTTTGTTCTTCAAGAATTTTGAAAATGAGCTCCTGTTTTTTCATCCCGCTGGAACCCGTGATGTTCAAATCTTGCGCCACTTTCGTCAATTCAGAGATTTTCAAAGCTTTTAATTCTGCAATATCCATCTTTAGATCCTTTTTTTATAAATTCGTAAATATATTCTTAACCAAAACTGAATTCCTTTTGTCAGTGATAGGTCGTAGTCGATATCAGCAACATGGCTCGCCGATTTCACAATGTCAATCGATAAATAGTCAGGGAATCTTACGTTAGCAATAAAATTTCCCGACAAAACTGAGTCGAAATCACGCTGAATCTTTTTCACAAATTCGGGATTCGATTGAGGTTATTATGTGTTATTCGGAGAAATGCTTGCGTGTCACCTATTTGATAGCAGAAAAGTAATTATAGTCTTTTCTCCGTCTCCGGGTCAAAAAAATGCGCCTTTTCCATCTTAAAAACAAGTTTGGCATTCTTACCCACAGCCAGTTCGTTTTTTTCATTAATTCTGGCGATGAGTTGGTGATTTCCTGTATTTAAGTAAAGGAAAAATTCATTCCCCATCGGCTCGATGACCTCCAGCAAAGTTTCTACCGGAGCGGGATATTTTATAAGTTCGGCGAAGTGAGCGTCGTTGATGTCCTCGGGGCGAATACCAAGAATGATTTCTTTGTCGATAAAATTAGCTAATTTGTCCCGATAAATTTCCGGGATAGCTAATTGAATGTTCCCTTCGTCGAAAATCAAACCATTGTGGCGTCTTAAAGTTCCCGACAAAAAATTCATCGCAGGACTGCCGATAAAACCAGCGACAAATTTATTGACCGGAAGATCGTACAAATTCAGCGGCGTGTCTATCTGATGAACGATTCCGTCCTTCATGACAACAATCCGGTCGCCCATAGTCATCGCTTCCATCTGATCGTGGGTCACGTAAATCATCGTCGTTTCCAACCGATTGTGCAATTTGGAAATTTCCGTTCGCATCTGAACGCGGAGTTTGGCGTCGAGGTTGGAAAGAGGCTCGTCAAACAAAAAAACTTTGGGTTTGCGAACAATCGCCCGGCCGACCGCCACTCGCTGCCTTTGCCCGCCGGAAAGCGCTTTGGGCTTTCGAGCTAACAATTCAGTTATTTCCAAAATTTCAGCCGCTTCGCGCACTCGTCCTTCAATCTCATTTTTCGGAAATTTCCTCAATTTGAGGCCAAACGCCATGTTCTGAAATACGGTCATGTGCGGGTACAGCGCGTAATTTTGAAACACCATTGCAATATCCCGATCCTTGGGCGGAACATCGTTTACCGCGCGATTTCCGATGTAAATTTTCCCTTTGCTCACATCTTCCAAACCGGCAATCATCCGCAACGTTGTCGATTTGCCGCAGCCGGACGGGCCAACCAAAACCATAAATTCCTTATCGTGAACTTCAACGTTTACATCGTTCACCGCGAGAACATTCTTGTCAAAAATTTTGCTGACATGCTCTAATTTGACCTGAGCCATTGCCTTCCCTCATTTGTTTCAAATTTTCAAACGAGCGTTTTGCTTAAAAAATTACCCGCTGATGTAAGTATTTTTTTCAACACGTATCGATGAGTTTGGTCAAAAACCAGGTACTTTTTAAAGAAGTCAACGGATGGAATAAAACAACTCCAATAAAAACAATTTTCTTTTGTGCGCCATTTTTGCCTAAAATAGCTGTTTTTACCTTTTTAGATTAAACTCATCGACTCACACGAATCATGCCTAAACTCAAGAATAAAAAGAAAACTTTGACGTTTCAAATTTTTTGCAACCATGAGTGAAAAAACTTCGATAGCGCCTCAACGATTTCTTTCATTTTTCAAGGATTATACCACCGAGGGTCTTGGGAGCTTAGCGAAAAGCACTTTTATCAACAAGGAGAGTTGAACGCCTAAATCTATTAAAAATTTTCATTATTGTCAAGTTTTTTTTAAAAAATTTACTCAAAATACTGCAAGACTTCGCCGATAGTAAAATGCGACCCGGTGCAAACTATTAAATCATCCTCCTTTGCTTGCTTCAATGCATAATCTATGCCTTGGAAAACTTGACCAAAACTTTTTACCTGCCGACAATATTTCCGCGCGGATTGGGCAAGCTTTTTCGCCACCAGACTACGGTAATAATCCGGGCTCACCGCGATAAAACAATGCACCATCGGCGCCAACCGTTTTATCATCTTTTCATATTCCTTGTCGCGCATGACCCCCATCAAAAGATACAAACGGCGATAATGAAATATTTTCTGAACGGATTTGGCAAGAGCCCGCGCGCCATCCGGGTTGTGCGCGACATCGGCTAACAGGCGCGGCTTTTTCGAGATAAGTTGCAACCGACCAGGCCAATTCACTTGCGCCAGACCGGCATAAATATCATCGTTTTTCAAAGGCAAAAATCGTTCCTGCAAAATCTTTGCTGCCGTCACTGCCAGCGCCGCGTTCTCCACCTGATGGGGACCTAAGAGCGACAATCTCAATCTCGGAAAAAATGAACCGTTTATTGCCAGATCAAAGACAGTTTCTTCTTCTCCGTAAACAGCGTTATTTACGCGCATAAGTTCACTCAAAGAAATCAATTTCGTATTTTTTCGCAGACCCGCTTCTGCAAACACTCGCGCCACACTCTGGTATTTGTTGTTGGTGATGCAAATGGAATTTTCTTTGATGATGCCGGCTTTTTCGCGCGCAATGCTTTTTCGGTCGTAGCCCAATTGTTTCATGTGGTCAAAATTAACATTGGTGATGATGCTCAGCAGCGGATTTACCACATTGGTCGCATCCAACCTCCCGCCGAGGCCGACTTCAATCACTGCCACTTCAACTTTTTGATCTGCAAAATAGGTAAATCCGATGGCCGTCAACGCCTCAAAAAAAGTGCACTTGTATTTTGTGAACAGGGGCTTTAATTTTTCAATATAAAAAACAAGGTCTTCCCTGGAAATCGGTAGTCCATCAATCTTAATTCGCTCACCCACGCGAATCAGATGCGGCGACGTAAACAAACCGGTGCGATAACCAGATTGCTGTAAAATAGAAGCCAACATACTGGAGGTGGACCCTTTGCCGTTTGTGCCGCCGACATGAATCACACGATATTTTTCATGGGGATTATCGAGTTCTTTCAAAAGAGATCTTATTTTGTTCAGTCCCAATTTCCATCCGAGACTCGTCAGGCTAAAAAGATAGTCAACGGCTTGAGCGTAATTCATTGTTTTTTCGACGCTTATTCGCATGGATTGTCCCGATGATTGAAATTTCGTCCAAAGTCAAATAAATAACCAACAATATCAAAATTGGTTGTAAAAATAATACATAATTTTCTTTTTTGCAAGCACTTTTTCCTTTTCGTGTAAAAAAAGCCCCCGGAAGGGAGATTCTTTTCCGGAGGCTTTGTCGCTATACAAACTGCGGATTTACTTCATTTAAAATCCCAACACCAATGTGAACAAGTGCCCGGATCCCAGCAATTGGAAATCAGTGAATGCGTAGTCAACGCGAAAGCTGGCGAACTTCAAATCGTACGCCAGACCGCCGCCGAAAGTATAGCTGGCGGTGTTGTAGGATTTGTATTCATCCTTTTCAACCGCCAAGCCGCGATATCCGGCGCGGAGATAGAACATGTCCTTCCACGCATATTCAATCCCGAAATTGGATCGCATTAAAGCGTCATTCGGATCATAGACGTCCGCGGCTACGAACAAGCGGCTGGTCTCGCTGGAACTGATTTGTCCCTGTGCGCCGATGAGTTCCATTGACAATCCCAGGCGAAACATCAGCGGCAGTGGATACTTTTCCGTCTTTAAATACGCATCTACGGGCAGCGTTCCGGGCCTAGTGGGCCAGCGGTCGTGGGACACTCTGAGACTCGGACCTTCCAGACGCATGTCGCTTCCGAAATTGCTCAGCGTCATTCCCATTTTCATTCCCAAAATGCCAGTATCCAATAACGATCCCAAATCGATGGCAATAGTATGAGCTTGCAGATGATAAGCTCCTTCGCGAATGTATTTAATCGTTCCGCCGAGACTCAAACGATCAGTCACGTAGCGGCTGTAAGTCAAACCGAAGCAATAAGCTTGCCAATTAAAATAAGTCTCAGTACCTTCCGGATGCGCCAGCGTGGTAATTTCCATATCGCCGGTATTGAGAAAAATTGCACTTACTCCGATTGCATTGCCTCCGCCCAATGGCTGAACAACGCCGATAAAATTATACGACATGTCGGCGTAAAGCTCATTTCTGGAAAAAGCCATTGCCGTGTGATCGATTGTCGCGATCGTTCCCGGGTTCCAGTACAAACCGGTGACCTCGCCGGGGATAGTGACCGCAGCTTCTCCGAGAGCGCCGGTTCGAGCGCCCACGCCCAATTTCAAAAATTGTCCCGCTGCCGTACCAACCCGGCTGATGTCTTGCGACCAGACCTGCAATGCGCCGACAAAGACAACGATGAAGAGAAATATCATGACTCTTTTCATTTTTATTATCTCCTTGATTGACAATTTTATTTTTTCAAAACTCCAATTCACTTATCTGAGTATGACGAATTTACCAATTTTCTTTTTCCCTGACGGCGTTTCAACCACATAAACGTAACAGCCATAAGCCACTTCCTGCTGATTGAAAGACAGCATATTCCAATATTCCCATCCTTCGACATCATTTTTGTGATGCAGACTGATTACGCGCTCACCGCTGAGAGTGTAAATGTGGATATCGCACTCTGCAGGCAAATTAGTGAATTGCAATTGTTTGACGTACGGGTCTAACTCCCATTCCGCAGACACCATGTAAGGATTCGGGACAACTTTAATTTTGTCCATGTCATCATCTGTCACCTCTCTTGTCATGTACGGCGCGGTGTTGATGCGGAAGAAATCACGGCTGCCTTTAAACGGCTTTCCGGTAATGAGTTGCAAAACATCGCCGGTGACAGGCGCGACACTGGTGTCCGTGTAAGTGGTGTCAAATACCATGCTGTCTGCCGTGACAAAAGTCGTGTCAATAATCATGTTTAGCGGCGGTTTGAATAATTTAAGTTTTACCGTAAAAGACATCCTGCCGTTAATGGTCTCCTGTAAGGTAAATTCATCGCCGTCGGTAAATGAATTTTTCATCTCCTCCGTTGTATCTGCCGGATTTGGCGGCGGATATTGGGCAAATCTCGCCTTTTGATTCAAAGTAATGTTCCAGATTTCAAATGGCACCACAAGCGTCGGCGGAAAAAATGCCGTATCCGGTTCTTCTGTGAAACGGATTTCGTAATCAAAATGCTCTTTCGTAATGTAGGAACCGGAAAACTGCCAATTACAATTTGAAGGCGTACCCGGAGAGCCGTGATACCATTCGACAGAATCCGGATCAAAGCCAATCGCGTCAAATTTCTGGTTGATGGTCAAAATCATGCCATCAATGATCGGCGATTCCTGTCCGTGGATACTCGGCGAATTTTCGACGAGATAGCTTCCGGTCACCTCGTCCAACAAACTGTACGTCGTGCTCGTCGACGTGGTGTCGTCAAATGAAATTAAATAAGAGTGGCCGGTAATTGCGTAGGGATCAACAATTAGCGCTGCAAGATCATTATTGGCGTAAGTGCCGGGAAGCGGCTGAATTTTCACATCAGACTGCACCAAATTGGAAGCGGTTTTCCCGGGAACGACCATCACCAGATTCGGCGAGGCGCTGGGATTGGTTCCTTTGGAACATTCGAGATAATTCAGCGGCGCCCAGTTGTCGGGATTCAAGTCAGGATCCTGAGGCACACCCCGGTCGTAAGCAGTGACTGTGTACCAATATGTCACGCCGTCAGTCACATTTTTGTCAACGAACATGTGAACTATTCCGTTGTTAGTTCCCAGGTTCAAATGCGGATATACCGGGTCCAATCCTGAAATACTGTTGTTCAAATCGTATTGCGCCAACGGAACAAAACCGACTTCCAGTCCGTTGCCGTCATAAATTTTGTCTCCCCATTCATTATTTACCGGGTTGGACGTCGTACGGTAAATTTTATAGCCCTCGAAGTCATGGTAAGCCGTCATCAAATCGACTGCTTTTTCCGCAGCATCATTCCAGTAGAGAGTCACTTCCCCGTCTCCGGCAACAGCCTGAACCGTCGGCGTCGGCGGCGGATCTGCGCCCTGATAATTCAATTCATACATGAACTGAGCGGTGCGGGCGTTAAATTTAACGTCATTTGTATCGTCGCCCATGACCAGCGCGAACGAGAAAGTCGTTGTGTCGCCCGCCGCAATATCAAAAGGCCCGGAGCTCATAATAAAAACGCAGTCCGTACCATCGGGAAACATTTCTTTGATGCCCTCAGGAGAATCAAAATGGGGATTTAGTTTTCCGTTAGGCGAAGGCCAAAAATAGGCATTGTCTTCCTCCGGCAAAATATCGGTGGTGTCGCCGGCCAAAATTTTGTAGCTGATGAGTTCCAGCCGCGTATTATCCACCTGTCCCGGACGTTGCTCCCACTCAAACCAGTGCCAACCGGTGATACCCAATTGATCTCCTTCGTAAATATCAGTCAGGCCATCGCCGTCAAGATCGATGTCACGCGGCGCAGGCGGCGTTTCCAAAATTTTCAATGCCGGGATGACTTTATATTCCGGACCGGGAAAATCTCCTGTCCCGTAGCGGTAATCGTAAATATACGCCATGTTGTACTGATATGTGGTGTCATTTTCCACATCGTACTCGCTCTTGAGAAAAGTCATCCAGTCCATACGGTCATTTAATGTGGAAGTCAGATTATATTCCGGAACATCGGAATCATTGTAAAATCCGACATAGACATCATGGTAGTCGTGAGTGCTGTTGTTGATAATTTGCATGGGGAAAAAGATAATGTCTTCTGCATAAGAACGCCCATAACACAAACCGGAGATGTCCAGTTGAATATTCAATGCGTACCCCTGCGTTGTATCCCCGTCGCTCTCTGCGTAGACTAGACCCTGATTGTTTTTATCATAGTCCGTCATGCTAAAGAAAACTTCTTTGTCGGAGAAAAACTTGCCTACTAAAATCGTGTCATCGGAAGTAGGGCAATATATCCAGGGGCGCGTCACGTTATTGAAATCAAATTCGTTTGCCGGCACCGAATCGATCGCAACAATTCCGGTATTAGGATCCACCGCCCATAGGCCGGGCCAAAAAGGGTAGCCGTCACTATTTTTGGGCCAACTTGTGGGATAAACACTGGTCGCCATCAGCGGATAATCGCCTAACGTCGTTCCGGTAAGCACATCGCCGAATGTCATATCGCCGGAATGAAGTCCGCCGTACGATCCCGCTTTTGGTCCCCAATCGCCGCCGGCAAAAGTCGCGGAAACAGAAGGCCCTTTTAATTTGGGTTGCCCGGTTGCAATATCTACAGTATAGGGCGTCCACGCAGAATCTTCCGGTACGCCAATCATCATATTCAAATCCGGGATATAAGACCACCCTTTGTAAAACACAGAAGGTACTTTCGGACGATAAGCCCAGGTCGCCAGACGACCGTCGTTAAACACAGTGTGCTGCAATTTTCCTGCATCTAATAGTCCTACCGCCTGATCAATCGTTTTGGCAGTTTTTGCCAATTTACGAGTCGCTTTTTTATTGATATCTGCGGCATACATCGAGGAAAATAACATCAAAATTAGAGCGGTCGCGACGATGCCGTAGAAAATGAGCCTTTTCATTTAACATGTCCTCCAGAATAATGAAGCAATTTTTTCATTTAGTCCAGCTTTGAAAAATTTCTTTTTCCTGGGTTCAATTTCACACCTTTGCTGAAATGAATGGTTTAAAATTCCATCCTGAGCCCGAAATCGATGCGCCTTCCCTGGCTCCAATGCCACGGCGTATCCCAATTTGTGCTGTAGTTCGTTTTGCTGTAGCCAGGATTCGGTTCTGACGGGCTGCCAGTTTCAGAGTAAACTTGCAATACGTTTCTGATATTGAACAGATTAGTAATGCGAGCAATGAAGCCGGCACGAATGGAATTGCCGAAATAGAAATCCCTGCGAAATACGGCGTCAATATTGTATACCATGGGCCGACGAGCAGTATTCGGTTCCAGCCCCTGTCCGCCTACCGATGGTGTGTAAGGATAACCGCTGCGGATTCGCATGTTGAACTGCATCAGGAAATTTTCCAAAACTTTGAACCCAAACAATGTGGGACCTTGGCCTTTGGTAAACTGAAAACCGAACATCCCTGTCAACAGATGGGGAGTATCATATCGGTAAAGGTATTCTTTCTTTGCTCTGCTTTCCGCAGTATTGCCTTCCCAGTACCCGGCCCAGGAATAGTATTGATTTGCTTTAGCAACGGAATATGTATATTGCAACTCGAGAAAATAATTATCACTGGGTCGCTTTTCAACAGAAAGGTCGATACCTTTGGAGCTTCCAAAATCATTGTTAGTGATAATACCGTAAGAATAACCTCCCAGACTATCGGGATCAAACCCAGTGATGCGAAAACTTCCGGCATTGCCGTTGTTTTCTTTTGCCCAGGCCGCGACGGTAAATTTCCAGAAATCGCTGAATTGATAATCCACGCCCATCTCGTACGAAATCGTACGCTGCGCGTCCATGTGCGCCCAGCCAAAGAATGGCGATGGTGCGTTCAAATCGAGATTCTGGTTGGTGTACAAATCGCGGTAATCCGGCACCTGAAAGAAATGTCCGTAATTAAAATGAAAAGTGGCGCGATCCGTAATCGGATGGCCTACACCGATGCGGGGGCTGATTTGATATTTTCTTTTGCCCTGCTCTACGCCTGAGGTCGGATCTTGCCAGTCTTTCCAGGCTTTCCCTTTGGAATTTGCGTAATCCACACGAACGCCCAAATTCACGATAAAATTTTTGAAATCCATTTTATCCTGAATGTACGCCGCCGCTTCTTCGGGCTTCAGGTGATAAAAGGACGGGTATCCGCGCGTCCAGGGATACTGGTATTCCAGAAAGCGAATTCCGCCGACATCCTTGCCAAACAGCTTATTACCCCAGCCGAATGTTTTGTATTCCGCGCCCATTTTGAACTGATGGTAGCGATGCGCTTGCCAGGTAACATCGGCTTTAAATTGCATCGATTGCTGAAAGTTGGAATTCCAATACTGCTCGGCGGCGCCGCGATAAATTTGGCGCACACGGCCGTCGGTCATCGTATCGTAGCGCACAAATGTCATCGGAACATAAAATCCATTGTTGGAAATTCGTGTTGGATACTCTTGCGGACCAAAATCCACGCTGATTGACGGATCATCGTAAAAAATGCGATAGGCATCGGAAAATTCATCCGCGTGTCCGGGCGTTAAGCGATGTCCGTTAATGCCATGAATCGTATAAGAGCGTCCTTTGAAAAATCGCGAAGCGCGAATTTCATAAAACAATTTTGGTGACAATTGATGAGTAAAAATAAAAGTCTGTTGATCCGTGCGGTCATCTAACACATCCCGACCTTGCATGGCGTATTGCCAGCCTGCTTGCCAGGATTGTTGCACGCGTCTATTCATGCGCAACGGAATCATAATTTTGATGTTCGGAGAGACGCGCCAGGAAAGTTTTCCGGAGAAATCCCAATTTTTTCTCCACCCCAATCCTTTCCAGCCGGCGAAATTATCCCAGGCAATGAGTTCATTAAAACCATCATTGTCCCAGTCAGAACGATAGCGCCACGCCTTGCGCCAGGCGCCGGTGCTCCACTCACGCAAAACATCGCCGACATAGTAATAGTCGTTGTTGTTGCGCAATTGTTTAATGTTATCAACTTCTGTAATGATGCCTTTTTCGATTTGATCCGCAATCTTTTGATAGCGCGGATCATTGGGGTTGTTAATAATATCTTTTATCGGCGTTGGATCGTAAACGTGGTTGTCAAACTCGTAAGATGAATAAGCGCCGTAACTCTGTTCGCCGGAAAGGAAAAAACTCATATTTTTAATTAACGGGATTGGACCGCCAAAAGAACCGATGATCTGGTGCGCATTTCGCACGTCGTCGGCGGCAGAAATCAGTCCCGTGATTTCGCTGGTATTGTACTCCAGAGACATGTGGTAACTTGACGCGCCCTCTTTAGTGACAATGTTCACCACAGCGGATTGGGCTTCGCCGTATTCCGCGTCGAAAGCGCCGATAATTGTGGTCAACTCTTGAATTGCCTCCCGGTTGACACTGGTTCCCATGCCCGCATAAATGGCGTCTTCCACGTACATTCCGTCCACCATGTAGGCGATTTCTCCGCTTCGACCGCCACGGACGTGCACTTGATCGATACCGCGCGTCTCGAATCCGGCGATTTTGTTGCCCTGTTCCATCATAATTACACCGGATTGCAGCGCCATGATGTCCTGCACGCTGCGGACAGGCATATTTTCGATCATATCCGCTGTCACCGTGGCGCGCTTGCTGGTCACCTCTGGCTCAATCAGCGGCCTTTCCGCTGTCACCACGACGGAAGTGCCCAGATCCATAACCGTCGGAGTAAGGGAAAAGTTAATTTTTGTTGTCAGATCAACATTGATCTGAATTTTAACTTTTTGGGTTTTGTACCCCATCATGGTCGCTCTCAGAGTGTAGCGACCCGGGGGCACATTGATGATAAAATAGTAGCCGTCCACATCTGTGGCGCTTCCCAATGTTGTACGCTCCAAAATTATGTTGGCGCCGGGGAGAGGGTCGCCTGTCTCAGCATCTTTGACGATGCCAGCAACCTTTCCGGTGGTTCCGCCAAAAACCGTAGAGGTACTGAGTATGGCTATTGCCATCAGAGTGACAGCTAAACCGAGAAAAAATTTTGGGTACCGCAATTTCTCATCCTCCCTGAGTTAGTTGAAATGACATTATTTTGAAACTTTTTTGAATGTCCAACGTAATAGATTGCAGCAAAAATAGCACTGCCTCTCCGGGCAATAAAATGCCCCGAGCAGTTTATTTTTGCTGAATGACATGATAGCCATAAACGACAACTGGCCCCTGCCGTTTATGGCTTTTTATATTTACAACAGAAAGCGAACTTACATGGCCCCATGAAGCGCTTACTTCTGCGTCCTTACTTCATTATAAATTAAAAAAATGAAAATGTCAAGAATTTTTATTCAAATGATGAATTTTTTTTAACAAATCCGCTAACGCCGTCCGCGAAGACTTTTGGGAATAAAACTTTAGTCACTAAAGATTTTAACAGTTAACCTCTTTTTTAATAATATGTTACACGTGTCCACACTAATCAGACGTCGTCAGGACGAATAATTTGCTTTAATTTACTTGACAATAAAACTTTTGCGGCGAGTGGTCAAATTGCCACTGCGATCAATTGCGCGTACTTTGACCTCGTGCCTGCCAGCGGAGAAAGGTTTCTCATTCTGATAAACGATTGTTTTCTTTTCCGGATCGTATTCGGCAATCACCTTCTTATTGTCAATCAACATGCGAATTGATCTTTCATTGGCAATTCCGGAAAGTTTATCGGTAATTTTGGCTCTGAAAGTGTATATTTTGCTCCCGCTTCCGGCGACAAGTCGCGGCGGATAAATATAGACTTCAGGCGACACAGTATCCCTCAACAAAGCAAAGGCGCCCAGTCCGCCGATATTCGCGGAAATTGTCGTCGCAACAGTATCGATTTTGTTATCCACAAATCCCCAGGACTTGCCATAAAAGCCGTAAATCGCCAATTTCCCCGGCAACGAGTCATTAACCGGATAGTTCAATGTCAGATGCGCGCTGCCTTTGAGCAGCACATCCTGTGGATAAAATTCGTACAATTTGCTCAATAACAATTCCGAACTTTCCGGCACAGAATCGCGTTGACTCATGCGCAAAAAAAGCGGGTCGTACACATCATTTTTTTGGAAAACCAATCGACATTTCTCATCGTTACTGACGACTTCGCCGCCGCGATCAGGCAAAATCGGCTGAAGAGAAAATCTTTCCTGATAAGTTACCGGAGCCATGTTTTGATCGTAACCGCTGACGTCCACAGTCAATTCTCCGCTGAGCGAAGTTTTCATTTGATACACGCCAATGAATTCATTCAACTCTTTTTGGACGAGCGGAATGCGCTCGCGCGAGTTCCCCTGTTGGTAGATTATCATCTGCGGCGTGTGCATAATCCCGTTTTTCGCCGTCAAGTCAAATCGAATATAGTCGTCGTAGAAATCTTTTTCCAGATGCACCAGGACCGACGAAGGCCGAAAGTCAAACTTCCAGCCCGGCACATAAAACAAGGGGAAACTATTTACTCCGAAGGAATCGACGGCTGAAATTTTAATCAGCGATTTTTGCGTTACCGGGTACAAAACGAAAGGAACAAATTCACCGCCATCATCCGGATTCGCCCTGTTGGAGCCAATTTCCGCTTTATGCCAATTGGGAAAATCCTTGCTAAAAATCCACGCCTCGGGATCGGCCACCGGCGTCCCGAATTGATCCTGTAGCTTTTGGACAGTCAAAGTGTCTTTCGCCAGCATGAAATGGGCGCTGAGAGTTTTTTTATATTCAACAATAAAATTCCCGGAAATCACCGTCGTGTTGCCCCAAAAATCACTAATTTCAACAGTGAACGAATGTTTTCCCCTTGGGAGAATTCCCGCGCGGCGAGTTGTATCGACAGCATTCGGCCTGCACTGTAAAACGCCAATTTCCTGCCCCGGCGGTTGATAAAATTTCATCGGATTGTGTTTGTTTTTAAATAAATTTTGAAACAAGCCGATGCCGCGTTTTCGCAGCCGATAATTCCGATCAAAATCAATGAAATGCGTCTCGGCATAAGAAAACCGACTGTAGCGTGCGGCAAATTTCAGATCGCCGTCCACGTAAAGCCGCAATCGGTAGGCGGAAAATTTATTGGGCACATCGTTCGCCTGATCCCAGCATTGAATCGCTAATCCGATTTTCCCGGAAAGAATCAGCGGATTGTTGATTTCTATTTGCCCGCTGTCGTTTTGTCTCAGCGGTAGAATGAGCGGCACGGCGTCGCCATTTATTCGGGCGCGACTTTCCAGAGGAATAAAACCAATCGCCGCGGCGTGAGGTCTAACGCGATCTTTCACTCGGTAGCCGCGCGTAAATGGATTAATCGGCCGATTTTGCCTGTCGCGAAGCTCAAAATGTAGGTGCGGATAGCCAATGCCAGTAGAGCCGGTGTAGCCAATGATGTCGCCTTTTTTAACGGGAAACTGCGAAGCATTCAAATATTTTGATATGCGATATTCCCCGCGACGTTTCTGTTCCCGCTTGGCAAGCCGCTGCAACTCATCGTTGAATCGACTGAGATGCGCATACAAGGCAATTTCTCCGGTGTCTAATTTTTGATAAATCACTTTGCCGTAACCGTAAGGCGAAACCCGGATTTGCCAGATGTAACCGTCGCGAACAGCAAACACTTTGTAGCCTTCCTTGCCCCAGGTTTTAATGTCAATGCCGGCATGGAAATGTCCCGGGCGATATTCTGCAAATGAAGATGTCAAATAATGACTGGCATCAGTAGGCCAGAGGTAGTTTTGTGCTGAAGACAGATTGGGCAGAAAAATGAAAATCAAAAAGAACACGCAAAAACGAAAACGGGACATCGGATTTTACCTTATTTTAGTATTTTGGATTAGAGGTAATTCTATTGTTCATATTATACAAATATCAAGGCTGAAAGTCAAGAAAAAGTCGAAGATATTAGCAGCATTTTTACGGAAAGATGTCATGAAGATGTAATCCGCCTAAAAAGCACGTTCAGCAATAAATTTTCACATTATGTCGCGTTGTTGTTTTTGAAAATGTCTATAAGTAGGGAATGCAAATTTGCATTCTCTATTTTTCGGACGACCTGTAAAACAATGTTGCTAATTGTTCAGAGAGCAATCTTCTGTCAAATTCAGGCATGGCAAGAGGAGGAGCAGGAATTAGCTTTCCGCTTTCAAACTGTTCATAGAATAAAAGAATCGCCTTTTTGATCTCCGCGCCATCGTCAGGATTGACGACAACGCCGCGATGGGTGCGCCGGATTAAATCTGCCACAGCGCCACCGCGAGTGATGAGCAAGATCGGTTTTCCGGTTGCCAGATATTCAAACACTTTGCTGGTGATGACTTCTTCTTCGCTGTGTTTGATAATTGTCAGCAGCAAAACGTGCGATTTCATCATCTGTTCGATGGCTTCGCGGTGGGACAAATAGCGCAGTGGCGGGACAATTTCGTTCAGATCAAGTTCCCTCAGCAAAAGCGGCAATTTTCCAAAAATATCACTGCCGAAGAATTGTATTTTCATTTTTTGCTTCAAATCAGGCTTTTCAATAAAAAGCTCTCGCACGGCACGCAAAAAAACCGCCGGATCGCTCACCCGACTGATAGAGCCGCAGTGAGTGATGGTGAATTTTTCATTTTGCATCAGATTTAGCAAGCCGGAAAAATCATCGGGATCATAGCCGTTAGTAATCGTAACAAATTTTTCGCCGGAAAATTGTTTCCCGCTTTTTCCTTTCAGAGAAAGAGAAAGCTGGTCGCACATGGCAACCACGCGATCAGCGTTTTTCAACACAATTTTCTCTTGCCAATGATTAATGAAATTATGAATAAAGGTCGGATTTAGCTGACTCTCTCCGCCAGTCCAGTCATCACGAAAATCTGCGACAAATTTCACTCCAGTGAGCCATTTGAGCACAACTCCGATGAGATGGGCAGAATGAGGCGGCGAAGTGGTGAAAATGATCTGAATTTGCTCCTTTTTGATTATTTTTACCCCCTGCCACAGCACGAACGGCAGCCACAGAAGTTTAGCGTCCGGCACGAACAACCAGCCGGAGACGATGCGGTTAGTCAGCAGCAAAATTTTTTGCAGGAGAGATTTTTTCACGGGAGAGGAATTTTGCTCCGAGTTGCTTTTTCTAAATTTCGCCCACAACCGCAGCGGATCGAGCGACTCGGTGCGAATGATTTCCCTGCCACGGATGTCGTCCAACAAAGTCTCATCCGTGGCGTAGTAGTGAACATCTTTCACCGTCAAAACAATAGGCTCCCAGCCGAACTGAGGCAGATATTTGACAAATTTTGCCGCGCGCTGAGTTCCGCCCATGCCCATGGGAGGAAAATAGTAGCAAATAAAGAGAACTTTTTTCATTCGTTTTCTGTCAAACCAATTCTATTCGACTCTGGTCTCCGATGAAAAATCGATGCGTGGAAGGCTTATTTTCAGATTTCACAATTTCCACATCAGTGCCCAACAGACTGCTTTCGATGCGAATGCCGATGTCGAGCACTTTGCATTTGTTTAAAACAATGGAGTACTCGATCTCGCTGTTGCGAATGTAGCAGTCGTTTTGAATGGAAGTAAAAGGACCAATGTAACTATTTTCGATCACTGTGTTTTCGCCGACCACAACGGGCCCGCGGATGTTGCTGTTGATAATTTTTGAGCCTTTGCCGACGGACACATTTCCTGCCAGCGAAGATTTTCCGTTGATTACCCCTTTGATTTCCGGCTTGGTGTGTTCCAGCACCAGCCGATTCGCCTCCAATAAATCGATGGGTTTCCCCGTGTCTTTCCACCAACCGGTAATTTCAGAAAAACCAACCTGATGACCGTGATCGATCAGATACTGGTGCGCGTCTGAAATTTCCAACTCACCGCGCGCGCTGGGTTCGATATTATTCACTGCTTCAAAAACATGGTGATCGTAAATATAAATTCCGGCAACGGCAAAATGGCTTTTCGGATTTTTGGGCTTTTCTTCCACGGAAATGATGCGATTATCAACAATTTCCGGCACTCCGAATCGCTCAGGGTCTTTGACTTTCGCTAAAGTGAGGTAGCAATTTACGTGATCCTTCTCAAAGGCGTCAACAAATCTTTTTACGCCGCCAACAACCATGTTGTCACCCAGGTAAAAAATAAACGGTTCTTTTCCGATGAAATCTTCCGCGATTTTGATCACATGCGCCAGTCCGAGTGGTGACTCCTGCGGAATGTAGGTTATTTTTACTCCCCATTGACTGCCGTCGCCAATCGAACGCGGGACTTCGTCGCTATCCGCGTTGGTAGTGATGCCGATCTCCTTAATTCCCGCCGCTGCCACTGTTTCAATGGCATAGTGCAGAATTGGTTTATTGGCAATGGGAATCAGATGTTTGTTTTGCGTGTGAGTGAGCGGTCTGAGCCGAGTTCCTTTGCCGCCGCTGGTAATTAATGCTTTCATAAAATTCCGTCCTCTGATAAAATTTTCTCAATTTGCTACTTCAAAATTCACATCTGACGTTTTCGTCAATCAGATTTGTTTGCTACGTCTCAATTTGAACGAGAAATGTTGCAAAAATCAGGCAAAAAATTCCGCCGCGATTTTCAGCGCCTTAACCCTCGTCAGTGAAAGGAAAATGTGTCGGCGGGAAAATGTCGTTGCATTTTGAGACAAAGTTGTGAGCTACAATTTGTTCGGTAAAACAAATCCGCGCCGTCGCAGCCGTTCCCTTTCCTGTTCCAAAAAATTGGCAATTATATTTGCTTTAATGGCAAAAGTCAAACCATAATTGACCATCTTTAGTTCTTTGACGTACGCATTGTCTGTGTAGGGGAAATCTCTGAAATTATCCAAACGTGGAAGCGTCTCATCCGGCACTAAAACTATTTGGGAATCATAAGCCATGGAATTTGCCATTCCCAAATAAACGTAAGAATCTTTCCCTTCCTTAAACGCCAGCACAATCCCGCCGGAAAAACCGCGATTAAATGCCGCAGAAACCATAAATTTATTCGGATAAGGCGACGGACTGATCAGTCCCCGCGAAATGAACAAAAATCCCTTGGGATAGCCGATGAGATAGGCTTCTTTGCCAAATTTCAAATCACTTTCTTGTGCAAAGGGCGCGGTGAATGAGTTTTCCAGCAACTGATTTTCCGCGGCTTTCGTCTCTAACAGCGCAATGTCGTTGCGCTGTTCAGAACTGAACAGATGCCCCAAGCTCCGCGTGCCGTCATGATGCGTGATAAAAATGCGCTGGTCGTATTTAATGGAGACGGATTGCAAATTTGCGGTGGCATTGCCATTCTCGTCTTTGTAAAAAACGCGAACCGTGTCCGGAAAATCGAAAATGTGATAGGCGCTGAGCAGTAAAATATTGCTCGGGTTGCGGTTCAAAATCAGGGCGCTGCCGGAGACGGAATTTGTCGTGAGCTGTTTCTTGTAAAGCAAATCTTCCAGACTGGCATTTTTGTTTTTCGGAGACGGAACCAAATAGTAGTAATTTTCATAATAGGCTGAACAAACTATTTTTACCATGGTGCGCTGAATTTTTTCTAATCGATTCAGACGGCGCTCGGACAAATTGATTTGTGTCGGAGTAATTTTATGTCTGGTAAAGTTCATACAGGAAAAAAGTAAAAAAGCAAGCAAAAAGGATATAGCTATTTTTAATCTGGTCATAAACTCGCCTCCTCGAGCGGGTTCGTGAAAAATGAGCGTGGGAAAACGCAGGTGCCAAGAGCTTGATAATTTTAACTCATTAATTCATATTTTTGTGCCATTATTTTTTTAGGGCAAAATTGGCAACTTCATTAAATTTTAGCCTGAAATCATCCGACAGCAGTCCGAAAGACGCGCAGAAAATTCTTGTAGGAAATCTTTTCCAGCGTTTCGCCGGAAATTCCTCGCTCAACCATTCGCTCCCGCAATGTGTGAAAATCCGCCACAGAATTTATTCCTTCGGGCAACGCCGGCACGCCGTCAAAATCCGAGCCAAAACCAACCGCATCGTCGCCGACAAGAGCCCGGATGTGTTCCACGTGATCGATCACAGCGTTCAGCGTTACATTTTTTCCCGCCATTTCCCGCCTGAATTCCTCGCGATATTCCTGAAACGCATCGGAAATCTTCTTCGCATCGCCTTGCGCCTGAACTTCCATTTCGTCCAATTTTTCAAACAGATCGCCGCAATTTTCCAGTAAGGTCTGCCAATATTCATGATCCAAAAATCCCGGGAAAAAATTAACTCCGACCATGCCGCCGCGCGTGGCAATTTGCCGAATTTGGTCATCAGTCAAATTTCTCGGCACCGGACAAATCGTAGCCGCGCAAGAATGAGAAGCAACAATTGGTTTCTCGCTGATTTGCAGCACTTGCGTCACAGTTTTTTCGTGCGCGTGAGAAACATCGACGATCATCCCCAACCGATTCATTTGCGCGATCATCTTCGCGCCGTTTTCAGTCAAACCGTCAAACGCCGGATTTTTGTCATTGGAAGAAATCGCCCAGTCGCTGGAAACCGAGTGTACAATTGTCATCAGTCGTACGCCCGCCTCGTAAATCGTCTGCAAATTATAGACATTATTCTCCACCGCCATGCCATTTTCCACAGCGAGAATCGCCGCAATCTTTCCGGACGCCATTGCCGATTCAATTTGCGAGCTATCTGTGCAAAGAGTTATTTCTTCAGGATATTTTTCAATTTCTTTTTTGAACGCCGCAATCATGTTCATCAACATCGGAAACCGCGCGCCTTTGGAAGTCATCGGCGAAATGTAACAGGCAAATACCTGTATTTTCACATTTGCTCTCTTCATAGCAGGAAGATTCACCTGACAATCCTCCGTCGCAAGCGATTTTCCGGCCAATATTTCAAAAGCAGTATCGCAGTGCATATCGCACACAGGTATCTGGCTCAAATCTGGCATGATTTTTCCTTCGCTGAGATTGGCGCAAATTTTTCTCGTTTCTTTCCTTCTGTAAAATAATTATTTATCAGATTAATGTCAAGCTTTGATTTGAATATTTTTGAAAATAATAATAATGAGAGGTGTTGTGATTTTGAAGTGAAAGAGTTTTTTATTGACTTTGATGGGAAATTTTAGCGGATTAATCATTTAAATATCAGCGCAAATCCGTTTAATCCGCGTCAATCCGCGTTCTATATTAATCAACCTATTAAATTTCGAACAAAATGAACAATCATTCTACTCATTAAAAATTAAAATTTATACCATCATTCTTGATAACTAAAAAGGCGCACAACGGAATTCCAGTATCTGCTGCACGCCAACTCTCAAAACAAAACGTAAAATTTTTTCAAAATCACCGCTGTACTCGTGCGGACCCGCCTTTTGCGAAAATCTCCACTTCTTCCAATTTTGCCATTGTCGTATCGCCCGGATAAGTCGTCAACAGCGCGCCGTGAGCCCAGCCGAGGCGCAACGCTTCTTCCGAATTTCTTCCGGTGATCAGTCCGTAAATCAGACCCGAAGCAAAGCCATCGCCGCCGCCGATGCGATCGAGGACGTGGAGTTCGGCTTTGGGAGTTTCATATTTTTCACCGTCGTACCAGAGAACCGCGCCCCAGTTATGCATGTTTGCAGAGACAACTTCCCTGAGCGTGGTGGCGACCATTTTCACGTCGGGAAATTTTTTAATCACACGCGCGATCATTTCAAAAAAGTTGGACGTATCGAATTTAGATTCTGCTGCTACTTCAGGGCCAGGAATGCCAAGGCCTAATTGCAAATCTTCTTCATTGCCAAGCAGCACATCCACATGGTCCACGATGCAGTACGCTTTGCGCTTTTTCCAGTCCGCCGATTGGTTGCCACAATTTCGCGCGATAATTCAAATCAAAGGAAGTGATCGCTCCGTATTTTTGCGCTGCTTTCATTCCTTCAATAATAACATCGGAAGTTGTCTCGGACAGAGCTGCGAAAATCCCACCGGAATGGAACCAGCGCACGCCTCTGCCAAAAATTTCGTCCCAATCAAAATCGCCTGATTTCAACAAAGCCCCGGCTTCATTGGACCGGTTGTAGAAAACAACCGGGGGCCTGACCCCAAAGCCGCAATCGCTGTACACCGTGGCGATATTGGGACCTCGCACGCCATCGTGCTCGAAAAATTTGTAGAAAGGTTTCACTCCCATCTCTCGGACGCGATTTTGCACCAATTCGCCAATGGGATAGTCCACCATGGCAGTGGCGATGCCGGTATTCAATCCGAAACAATCAGAAAGATTTGCCGCAACATTGTATTCGCCGCCGGAAACATGAACCTGTAAATTTCTCGCCTTCCGAAAAGGCACTACTCCGGGATCGAGTCTGTGCACAAGTGCGCCGAGTGAAAGAAAATCCAGATCACAAGCATCTTTTCTGACATTCAACTTCGCCATTTTCGTTCCCTTTCACATTTTTATTTGGTTACTCATTTTGATTCAGAATGCGCTTCTTTTAATCTTCCGCAAGTCTGCACTTTTAACTTTTATTAATGTCTGAACGGATCATTCTCCAATCGGTACAAAATTTCTCCTGCCTCAGGGACGTACAAAATTCCTTCATCTTCACGATTTACCCATTCTTCGACATTAATCGTTTTCGGATCGCGGTAACCCAAATTTATTTTTCGGCAAATTTCCTCGGGAATCTGTGTCGCCAGAGTCACCTGAATGCGAGGCAATTCTTTCCCTTTTTTAAATTTTCCAATTCCCCGTACATGGGTGGAATGAGCCAGCACACCGCCGCCGACATGCCGAAATTTTTCCCACTGTTTCACAAAATAATCGCGCACATGATAACCGATTTTTTCAATTTCCGCGCCGTGAGTCTGAGATACCTGTTTTATGTGCGGCGCGTAAATGATCAATTCGCCGCCATCGGCGACCACAGGCTCGATTTTGTACATGCACTTTCCGGCAGTCCACAAATCCGAATACATTTCCGGAGCGCAAGAGAGAACTTTTTGAAACGGCTGTTTTTTAAAAACAATATTCAACTCGCGCGACAAATCCGCTGCCGCAGAAAATGCTTCTTCAGGCGCACCGAAATAAATTCCGTGCACGCGGTGATTTTTGACTACCAGACTAAAACAACGTTTTTCTCTTGGAATCATCGCTGCTGCGCGATCAATCACTTCCCGCACCGGCGTGTATTTTGTTCCGTTAATCACAGGATTCGTGATCAGCGCGCCCAGCCAGTGAAAACTGTCGATCATTTCTTTGCCGGAAATTCCAGGGAAAAAATATTTATTTCCACCGGAAAATCCCACTACTTCATGCGGAAAAGTAGGCCCGATAATCACCAACACATCATAATCAAAAATCTTTTTGTTGATCGTCACTTCCACTTTTTCGCGCAGCAAACCGCGGCTAATTTCTTCCATTTCATCTTCGGAAATCGCGCCGATTGATGCCAGATCGTCCTTATTTTTCCACTGATGATTAAAAAATCTGACATCGGCGTAGTTGGTGCTGCGATCCGCTTCGGGAATCCCCAAATGGCGCAAAATCTGATCTTCTGGCATTTCCGGATGTGTTCCCAGAGCAATCATCACATCAATTTTCCTAACGAGACGATTTACCGAATCGAAAAAAATCGGAAACAATTCATTCATTGGCGCGCTGCGTGTCGTGTCTGGGACGATGACTAAAATTTTCTTTCCTTCAAAATCCCCAGAGGAGGCAGCCGATGAAAAAATTTCAACAATCTCCGTCTTTTCAAGCGGCGCTTCCTTTTTTCCTTTCCCTAATTGCATCACTTTTCTCCGCTTCACTATCACTAAATCGCTGCCAGCCAGCCACCGTCCACGTAAATGACCTGTCCGGTGATGAAATCCGACGCCGGCGCTGCCAGAAAAATCGCCGTCCCAACAAGATCGTCAGGTTGTCCCCAACGATGTAGCGGCGTTTTTTCCAGCACCCAGCGGTTAACTTTTTCATCCTCAATCAGTGGTTTTGTCAATTCTGTTTCAAAATAGCCAGGCCCAATAGCATTCACATTGATTTTGTGCGGCGCCCACTCGACAGCCAGAGCTTGAGTGAGCTGGCGAATCGCGCCTTTGCTGGCTGTGTACGCGGGAATCGATTCCCGGCCTCGTTCGCTCAGAAGAGAAGCGATGTAAATAATTTTCCCGGATTTATTTTTCGCAATGCAATGTTTCGCAAATTCCTGACTGAGCACAAATGGCGCTGTGACATTCAACTCGAAAATTTTTTTCCACTCAGAGAGCGGAAAATCTACCGCTGCCTGGCGGTGAACAGTGCCCGCGACGTTGACCAAAATGTCCACACTTTTCACCTGTTCAACGATTTGCTGAAAAAGTGCCGGGATTTTTTCTGTCGCCAGCAAATCAGTCGGAAAGACAAATGCCCTGCGCCCGAGTTCCCGAATCTCTTTTTCGACTTGGTGCAATGCATTTTCTCCGCGGGAAATCAGAACCAAATCTGCGCCTGCCTGGGCGTAGCCCAGGGCAATAGCGCGTCCCAGCCCCCGGCTGGCTCCCGTAACCAGTGCAATTTTATTTTCCAATGAAAATCTTTCCATATTTACCTCTCAAAAACTTTTTAAACTTGTGTCTCCAAGTCTCGAAGACTCAAAGTTCCAAAATTGTTTTTTATTTTTTGAATGTTCAATTCAAATTTTCTACTGAAAATAATATGAATGACTAGTAAAAATCGAATGATAGGCATAAGATTATTGTTTTTAAAAGGCTGACGCCTTAACTCCATCCCAATTTCGGAATTAAGCCGTAAGGCTTTTATTGCCTTTCATTGCTATTCTGTTTAAAATATTAGACCTGGCGTCTTCGTGGCTAATTATTTCCCCCCCATTGATGATGAAAAAACATGCCTCTCGGCTGATCCAGTCGTTCAAACGTATGCGCGCCGAAATAGTCGCGCTGCGCCTGCAGCAGATTTGCCGGCAGCTGTTCACTGCGATAGCTGTCAAAATAGGACAATGCGCTACTCAAAGCTGGAACAGGAATGCC
>JAADFU010000048.1 GCA_013152715.1 Calditrichota bacterium | reverse complement strand
GGTGAAATTCTGAAGGATAAATTTGTTCCATTCATAAAGAGACCAATTACTGAGTTAGTAGAGGATATTTTGGGTTAGAAAGTGATGAATAACAATTAGATCAGAGCAGTTTATGAAAAAATGGGTTTCCGTTTTATTGACTTTTTTATTTGCAACCTCGCTTCTCGCGGGCGATATTCTCGATATCAAACAGTTCGACCCCGAAAGCAAGACAGAAATTTATAATCCGGAGAATTTATTCGAGTACATCGACGGCGGAGCAGATATTTTTCTTTCCCTTGGGTTCCAGCAATTGCAAGTTCGCGACTTTGCGTTTGATTCGCTGCAATTCACCGTGGAACTGTACAACATGGGGACACAGCTGAACGCATTCGGCATTTACAAAAGCGAACGGCCTCAAAATACACCGGGGCTTAAAATCGGCGCGGAAGCTGTTATCTCTCCGCCCTATCAGGCGATAATGTTTAAGGGCGTCTATTATGTCAAAATTAACGTTTACGAAGGAGAATTGGACTCAACGGTCGGCTTTCAGATTTTAACTGCTATTTCGCGCGCCATCAAGGGAGAAGGAAATTTTCCCGCTCAAATCAGCATCCTTCCCGAAAAAAATAAAATCCCCGAGTCAGAAGGCTACGTCCGCGAAGCATTTTTGGGCATGTCTTTTCTCAAGCGCTGCCTTTTCGCCGGATATCGACTGAACCATTCTTCTTCATTTCGCTATTTTGTTATGCTGCCAGATGCCGAGGAGGCCGCAGACGCGATGTGGCAAAAATTGGCGACTAATTGGCAAAGGGCAAAGATTGGCAATACAGAGATTTTATTCAGAAAAATTCCTTACAAAGGAATAGCCGCCGTCGTCAAGAAAAACGATTTGATTTACGGCGTAGCTGATTGCAAAACCGCTGAGCAAGCAAAAGAACAGTTAATTCGATTAATGAAATTGGAACAGAAAAACTGACTGGGACTGTCATGGCAAACATTCTCGATTTCTGGAAAACCGGGGCACCACAACCGGAATTGCAAGACAAGAAACTCATTGATCGGCTCTATCGAAAATATCGCATTTCCTCAATTTTAGCTGTTACCCTCGGCGCTGGTTTCGCCTACACCTGCCGGCTGGGAATGTCCGTCGTCAAAAAACCGCTCATCGACGCCGGCGTTTTTTCTGCGGAGCAGTTGGGAATTATCGGCTCGGCGATATTTTACGGTTACGCTGCCGGGAAATTTTTCAACGGCATTTTGGCGGATTATGCCAACATCAAACGATTCTTTGCCACCGGCGTACTGATATCGGGACTGATCAATCTTTTCATGGGCTGGTCTCCCCTGCTCTGGGTATGGATTATTCTCTGGGGCGTAAATGGCTGGTTCCAAGGATTCAATGCGCCGTCGGGAATTGTGACGTTAACGCACTGGTACAGCAACAGCGAGCGCGGCAGATATTACGGCATCTGGTCAACAGCGCACGGGATCGGCGAAGGTCTAACTTTTGTGGGAATCGCCGCGGTTGTCAGCGCCTGGGGCTGGCGATCCGGATTTTGGGCTGCTGGTTTTGTGGGAATTTTCACTGCCATCGGTCTTTATCTGGCGTTACAGGACAGGCCACCGACGTTAGGCCTGCCGCTTATTGCAAAATGGCGCAATGACCCGATTACGCCAGTCACCGGAGCGGACGGGACAGAAAAAAAGACGCGCCAGGCGCAAATCTCCATTCTCAAAATCCCGCAAGTTTGGCTCATCGGCATGTCGAGCGCGCTCATTTACGTCACGCGCTACGCCATCAATAGCTGGGGCGTGCTCTATTTACAGGAAGCAAAAGGATTCAGCCTGCTCAAGGCCGGCAGCATTATCGGCGTCAATACCTTTGCCGGCATTATCGGCGCCGTCAGTTTCGGCTTCATTTCCGACAAAATATTTCATGCCCGACGTCCGCCGGCGAATTTGATTTTTGGCATTTTTGAACTGGCAGCTCTCTCGATTATCTTTTTCACGCCGCACCCAAGCACGAAACTGCTCATTGCGGCATTCCTGATCTATGGTTTTTCACTGAGCGGACTAATCACTTCGTTGGGCGGACTTTTTGCCGTGGATATTGCCCCCAAAAAAGCAGCCGGCGCAGTCATGGGTTTTGTCGGAATTTTCAGCTACGTCGCTGCGGCAATTCAGGAATGGATCAGCGGCACAATGATCGAGCACGGAACAACGATGATTAATGAAACGCGGCATTATGATTTCCACAAAGTGATAATTTTTTGGGTCGGCGCATCGGTAGTGTCTTTGATTCTTTCCACCATGTTATGGCGAGTTCGCCCGAAAGATTGATTTTAGCGAACGAAAAATAAAGTGGCGAAGTTTTTCAAAAATTGCAAAATCTTCGCCACTTTTCCCCGGCAAGGTTCCGCAAAAAAAATTCATTTTTTCCCTTCCACGTGATGCAACTCACTTCTTTTTTGAGAAATCATTCTTACATTTACAATGAAATTTCACTGGGGAATCATAAATCCACTTTTCTTTCACCATTGAACGAGAAAAGCACCAAGGGGAACACATGGAAAAATTCATCAAATTTAAAGATCACGTCACCGTGAAAGACCTGGTAAAAGTGATCAAAGATGACAGAATCATCATCTTGCGTTTCTCTCAAATGACAGAAACAGTACAAGTGCAAATTTTAGCTCGGCTTTCTGATCGGGAAATCCAGCAGGCATTTCTCCCATTTGAAATTGAAAAAATCTATCACGAGTATCATCCGTATCCTTTGAGGAACGGCAAGCTTATGCTACAACCGCTTCGGTCTTTCTTTTCAATTTTCAGGAAGATTTTTGCTTTTGCAAGATAATTCAGAAATAACATTATCAATGGCCTTTCTCATCCCACGGAAACCAGACTGCCATCTCCCCTTTTCCGCGATGCGCCCAGGCATAGTAGGGAATTGCAGTGAAAGTTTGTTCTTTCTTTTCAATCGATCCATTTTCTTTTTTTGAAAATGTAACGGCTTGTCCCTTTAACATGCCAATTCCGTGAAGCAAATCAGGCTTGAAATGATAAGTTAAATGCACCTCTTTCGGCAAAACGAGGTTCAAAACATGACCGTCATTATCGACTCCTTCGGCGCAAAAAACGATTGGCCCCCGCTCAAGTGACATTTTTCCGCGATCTTCGGCCACCCTTTCGTGCGCCACAACCTTACGAATTTTCATCGGCAGAATTAATTCAACACTATCCGCAGCTTGCCACTTCCGGTTAATCGTGGCGTATCCTTTGTCGATCTGGTAAATAATTTCTTCGCCATTCAGCAGTAAAGGCGGCTTTTTATTGATATTTGCCAAGTAACGATACAAATCGCTCGGAACAGGACTATTTTGCGCCCAACCAGGGATGCGAATTTTCAGAGAAAATTCTGTTGATTCTTCAGGAAAAATCTGAAGAACGATTTTACCTTCCCAGGGATAATTCGTTTTTTGCTCTAACTCAATTTCCTGTCCCCGATGTTCAATTTTTGCTTTTCCTTGAATGAATAGGTTCACGTAAATAGCATTATTGTCTTCGGCATAAACATATCCCGGCAATGACGGCAAAAATCGAACGACATTCGTGGGACAACAGGAACAATCAAACCAGGGACTGCGCTGATGATCGCCGCATGATTCCAGCGGATTGGGGTAAAAAAATTTCTTCCCGCTGAGACTGACCCCAGAGATAAATCCGTTGTACAACGTTCGCTCCAGCACGTCGATATATTTAGCGTCGCCGTGCAGCAGGAACATACGGTGATTCCACATCATGTTGGCGATAGCAGCGCAGGTTTCGTTATAAGCGGTGCGATTGGGCAGTTCGTAATTGTCGCCAAAAGCCTCGCCGTCAGATCGGGCGCCGATTCCGCCGGTGATGTACATTTTTTTTGAAACGACATTTTCCCAAATTTTGTCAATTGCATTTAAATAACTTCTGTCGCCAGTCAGCGCTGCCACATCCGCCATCGCTGAATACATGTAACCCGCGCGTACGGCGTGCCCGACAGCCTCGTCCTGTTCCACAACCGGTTTGTGGTCTTGCGTGTATTCCGCAGTAAATAAATCAGTGTACAATTTCCGGCCTCGCTCGTAGCCGCGCTGATCGAGAAAAAATTTTGCCAATTTCAAATAACGCTCATCGCCGGTGACGCGGTATAATTTCGTCAGACCTATTTCTATCTCCTGATGCCCGGGCGGATCGTGTCGCTTGCCCGGACCGAAAACGGAATCGATCAAGTTGGCATTTTTGATCGCCACGTTCAAAAGCGATTTCTTTCCGGTCGCCTGATAAAATGCCACCGCCGCTTCGTACATGTGCCCCACGTTGTACAGTTCATGGCTGTGGTTCAAATATGACCAGCGCGTTTTTCCTGTTCTTGGAGGCAAGTTTTCAGGATTAATTGTTCTCGCCGTGTACAAATAGCCGTCATCCTCCTGCGCCGCAGCAATTTTTGCAATCAAATCATCCAGATATTTTTCCAGTTCAACGTCAGGATACAGACTCAATGAATATGACGCCCCTTCGATGACCTTGAACACATCGGAATCATTGTAGCGGATGCCGACAAAATCTCCTTTCGTCAAACCGCCGGCTTTGGCAAAATTATCTATGCGCCCGGTCTCTTCGCATTTGCGAAAATCATAGGGAACAGTTACCGTGCGATTGGTCTCCAGCCGCGGCGCCCAAAAGTTGTCAGTTAGTTTGACGTCAGTGAAAGCTACCGGTCGGATGGGATAATCCCGACGCACATTTTTGGAGCAGGAAAACAGAAAGAATAAGATGCCGAAAACAAGAAAATATTTTTCCATAATTCCACCTTTGAATTTTCAGGAGTCGTTTTGAATTATTGTACAAAATTTTCCTTTTTAATACAACACTTTTTTGAATTCTTTGATGAAAAATGAGTTGAAATTGATATTTCACTTGACTTTTTCAATCAATTTTGGTTTATTAAAACAAAAAAAATATCGCAAAGGAAAAACAACAAATGGAATGGTTCCAAGGATTAAATCCAATTTGGCAAGCTTTTGTCGCCACGATTTTCACCTGGCTGGTAACTGCGGCGGGCGCTGCGTTAGTTTTTGTTTTCAAAACAATCAACCGCCAAGTCTTGGACGCGATGCTCGGCTTTGCTGCCGGAGTGATGATCGCTGCCAGCTACTGGTCTCTGCTGGCGCCTTCCATCGAAATGGCCGCAGAAGGAAATCTCCCGGCCTGGATTCCGGCAGTTGTGGGATTTTTGCTCGGTGGGGCGTTTCTGTGGGTCGTCGATCACATCTTGCCTCATCTGCATCTTGGCTTTCCCATGGAAGAGGCGGAAGGAATTCACACCCAATGGAAACGCAGCGTTTTGCTGGTTCTGGCGATCACGTTGCACAACATTCCTGAAGGTTTAGCCGTGGGCGTCGCCTTTGGTGCTCTCGGGGCAAATCTGCCCTCTGCCTCGCTCGCTGGCGCCATTGCTCTCGCCATTGGAATTGGCATCCAGAATTTCCCCGAAGGAACCGCTGTCTCTGTGCCACTGCGCCGTGAAGGAATGGGGCGTCTGAAAGCCTTCTGGTACGGTCAGCTCTCCGGTTTCGTGGAGCCAGTCGCCGGCGTCATTGGCGCGGCAACAGTGCTTTTCGTCAAACCAATTCTGCCTTATGCGCTGGCGTTCGCTGCCGGAGCCATGATTTATGTCGTCGTTGAAGAACTGATTCCGGAGTCGCAATTGGCAAAAAACACCCACGTCGCCACTATTGGCACAATGGTCGGTTTCGCCGTGATGATGATGCTCGACGTGGCGCTGGGATAAAATTGAATTTTGTCCTAACCGATTCTTTGTTGTTTTTTTCTTGACATTGTACGAGTATTCCGTTATATTCAGTTGCGAAATTCATTCTTTCTGCTTTTTAGAAATATTCATTCAACTGATGCCAAATTTTCAGATTAAATCTTTGCATTTTCTACCAGAACAATTAGTTTGCCAGCAAAATAAAACAATAGCAGCAATATTTTTGTAATTATTTTATAAAATAACAATATATTAGGAGAAGCTATGAAAGCGAGAAAAATAAAAGACAGAATTTACTGGATGGGTGCTGTTGATTGGGACAGACGGCTGTTCGATTCTCTCATTCCGCTGCCGGATGGGACAAGCTATAATGCCTATCTGATTCAAGGAAGCGAAAAAACGGCATTGATCGACACGGTGGATCCGGCAATGGCGGACGAATTATTTCAGCAGCTCGAAGAAATTGACAAAATCGATTACGTTGTGTCGCTCCATTCGGAACAGGATCACTCGGGAACGATTCCGCAGGTGCTCGCCAAGTACCCGAATGCAAAACTCATCTGTAGCTCCAAAGCAAAGGGCATGCTCATGAACCATCTCCATGTCGCAGAAGAATTTTTCATCACTGTCGAAAACGGAGAAACAATTTCTCTGGGCGACAAAACTCTTGAGTTCATTCATACGCCCTGGGTTCATTGGCCTGAGACAATGGTTGCTTACCTGAAAGAAGACAAGATTCTATTTAGTTGCGACTTCTTCGGTTCTCACATTGCTACCACCGACCTTTTTGTAACCGACCAAGCCAAGGTCTGCGAAGCGGCAAAACGCTATTTCGCCGAAATTATGATGCCGTTCCGAAATATCATCAAAAAAAATATTGAAAAAGTTACCACCCGTGAACTGGCAATGATTGCTCCGAGCCACGGTCCTATTTACTCGAATCCATCGACAATCATTGAAGCCCACAAAGAATGGGTTGACGAGACTCCGAAAAATGTTGTAGTTCTGCCCTTCATTTCCATGCACGATAGCACCAGACAAATGGTCGATTTTTTAACGTCTTCACTGGTGGAAAAAGGCGTCACTGTGGAAAAATTCAATCTTGCTGTGACAGATATCGGGAAATTAGCAATTGCGCTCGTCGACGCTGGCACAATTGTCGTGGGCACACCGACAGTTTTGGTAGGGCCACATCCCCTTGCCGCTTATGCCACTTTTCTGGCAAATGCTCTGCGTCCCAAAGCCAAATTTATTTCTATCATTGGCTCTTACGGCTGGGGCGGGAAAACAGTGGAGACATTGGCAAACATGATTTTCAATCTGAAAGTCGAAGTCATCGATCCCGTGCTTGTGAAAGGTATGCCCAAACAAGAGGATTTTCAAGCGCTGGAGAAATTGGCGCAAACCATCGCCGATAAACACAAAGAGCTTGGTTGGCAATAAAACATTCGGAATCTCATTCTTTCCGTCGTTTCAAGTTTTTTTTCGAAGCCCAATTGAGGCGGCGGATTTTTATTTTGCAGATTGGATCAAAAGATGAAAATTCAAACCATCAAAGTCGGCGTTGATAATTGCTATCTCATCGGAGAAAAAAGCCAAATATTGGTAGATGCCGGCATGCCGGGAAAATTTTCAAATTTCGTCAAAGGTCTGGAAAAAAGACACGTGAATCCTGACAACATCAAATTAATCGTCATCACGCACTGCCATTGGGACCATATTGGCTGCGCTAAAAAAATTAAAGATTTAACCGCAGCTAAAATTCTTGTCCACGAAAACGAAGAAAAATTTCTCGCGAATGGAATAGTTGTCATGCCTCCGGCAGTGACTCGTTGGGGAAAAATTTTCGCTACATTCCTGAAAAGCCTCACTAAAAATCTAAACCTCGATCCCTGCTCAGCAGACATCATTCATCGGGGAAAGAATTTTTCTCTACAGGAATACGGCATCGAAGGCGAAGTCATTTTCACGCCAGGGCACTCTCCCGGCTCCGTTTCCGTGGTACTCGATTCGGGCGAGGCGTTCGTTGGCGACATGGCGATGAATGGTCACCCGCTCACAATCAGGCCCAGTCTGCCGATTTTTGCCGAGAATCTGGAGCAGTTGAAAAATAGCTGGAAAAATTTAATCGACAGAGATGTCAAAATGATTTATCCGGCGCATGGAAAGCCATTTCCCATTGAAAAGCTGAAGAAAAAGCTGAATTTTTGACTCGCAATTTTTCAATCGTCCTGGCTTTCACCAGCTAAAAATTTGCCAGAATGTGACCATTTTCTTTTTCAAGGCAAGTTTTTCAATTCCACATCAAAAAACCGATTCGGCTCAAAAATTGTTACGTAGCGCTGATGTCCCTTTTCGTCCATCATCACTTTAAAGCCGATGTTCACGCCAATTTCCTCGCCTTTTTTCAACGCCAGTCCTAAAAATTCATTCTTATAAATTTTCAAAAAAATGAGATAGCTGTTATCCAGGAGTTGGATTTCATGCTCAAATTTCACTTTTTTCGCCAACTCGGTATCGTGAAAAGGCCAGCGATCCGGCCGCGAGCAATTTACAACTTCAATTTTCGCGGTCAGCGTCGAGTCATTTTCCGGCGTGAGATAAAAACGCAAATTGTCTCTGCCCAAAAACCAGCCGTCAGCGTCGCTGTCGAGCATCAGTTTGACCGGAGCCAGGCGGTCTGTCTTGAAAAAAAATGTTACCGCCGAACTGTCCCAGGCAGCGAAGACTTCGGCGTGAATTCGTTTGTCTGTCAGTCGGGCAAATAAAAATTTTGCGGCTAAGTTGTCAGCGGAAAATGTTGAGTCCACATAAAATATTCTCGGCGGGAACGGATACAGCGGATAAGGATCATCAGCGTCGCCGATGCCATCGCGATCAGTGTCAGGACTGAGCAAATCAGGAAAAACGGCAGCGCCGCCGTAGGTTTCGCCGCAACCTTCGACGATCCAGTTGGAAAATTTAATTTCATCGCCATCAGCCACGCCGTCGTGGTCGTAATCCCGGAACAGCGGACTTGTTCCCAGCCTCTTTTCATCGACCGGAACGCGCGGATCATTGTCGGGAATGCCGTCCATGTCTTTGTCGTCAGCGAAAACCATCTCGCCGTATTTCAAGTCAAACCATTTTGCCTGGTCCCAATTTCTCAAAATCCAGGCATTGCCGTCAAAATGCTCGCCGAAATGAGCCGCCGTCCCAATTGTCGGAGAGAAATGATTGAACCAGTACTCGGGATAGCCGCTGAGCAGAAAAAGTTCGTCCAGTTGATGGTGAAACTCATGCGCCATCAGCCAGTTATTTCCGGAAAAATGATTGGCATGAGTGACTTCCCAGTAAGAAAGACCAAATTTTCCGTTCGCGCTCAAGCCAGAGGTAAAGCCACCACCTCGACCGCGAAGAAAATACTCACCTTTTTCCTCATCAAAATCGCGCACGCACGCCAGATACAACACCGATTTAAATTGCTCTACTTTGTAGCCAGCGTCCTCGATCGCCTGCTCGACCATTTCCTCGCGCGGCGGGTACCACCATTCGCTGCCAAAAAGTTGATGACGAAAATAGTGCTTCTTCACCACAATAAATTTGTTGTCGAGCCACAAATTCATGCCCGAATTCATCCAATAAAATTTGACGCCGTCATTTATTTGCGCTTTAATGCGGTTTATTTCATTTTCCGACAAATCCGGTAACGGCGGAAAATCCGTCTTCCATTTTGCCGTATCCAAAACATTGGTGAAAATGATCGTCACCATGGGAATGCGCCAGAAATGCTTTTTCCCGGAATCCGGCGGCGTGATGAAAACGAACGGTTTTGACCATTTTTTCGCTTTCGGAATTTGAGGATAGGTTGGGGAAATGGAAAAATGGTAAACCGTTGATGTCGGCAAATTTGCCAAAACGAATCTGTGCTCTATTTCTTCATTGCCTATTTTCTGAAAAATGACGGAGTCATTTTGGGTGACGCGAATCCCAGCTTTCTGTTTTTTCCCCGAGCCAAAACGGATGCTCGCATTCCTGTTCGGCGAAAACTCAACCACCGGCGAAATCTCTGATAAATCTTCATCAAAAATAAAAATCTTCCCTTGCAGGGGATCGCTGACATAAATTTTATCATGCCGATCAGCGGCCAAGCCGGACGGATGAAAATCAGCCAACAGCTCTCCGTGAAAATTTTTGATGAATTTTCCGTTTCGTGCAAACAGCCGAATTTCCCGATCAGCGGTAACGTAAATGAATTTTTTGTCTACCAGAATATCTTTCCCGATGCCGGCATGAAAAGAAAAATTTCCGAGATTTTCAATTTTCTCTGAATTCCATCTAAAAATTTCCACCCGATGAGTCCCATTGTTGAGGACAAAAATTGAGTCGTCCCGCACATCAATCGCTGCGGGATTTTCCAATCTACCTTTGCCAAAATCTGTCATTTTTTTCAAATTTTCATCAAAAACGAACACCTGCGCTTCTTTGCGATCAATGACGTAAATACGACGCTCGTCATCGACAGTCACATCTCCGGCAGCCGCTAATTTATCTGCCCCGCCGGTCATGCGCAGCCATTTTCCTTGGCGACTGAAAATATGAATTTTTCCGGCAGCCGAGTCACTGACAACAAAATCACCGTTAGCGAACATGGCAATGCTGGTAGGTTTGTTCAATTGACCACGCATTTTTTCCGGCGCGCCGATGGTCTGCAAAACTTTGCCGCTAAAATCAATCTTGTCCACAATGCCCTGCGCCGTTCGAGGAAAAACAATCTTTTTTCCTTCCGCCAGAACAAAACGATCGATCCAACTCAAATTATGAATTTTCTTTTTCATGGGCAAGATTTTAAGTTGCACATCGTCAAATGCTATTTCTCCGCCAGAAGATTGCAAGCCGCAAAATCCGCCGGTGAAAGACAGCGGCTCATCGGAAGCAAGCGGAGAATCATCCAGAAAAATAGAGAAAGTTGATTTTTCCTGATTAACGAGCAGACGTATTTTGTGCCAACGAGAAAAATTTTGTTTTTTCAAAATGACATTGTGCGTACTCTCATATTCGCCGTTCACAAACCTGCCCACCAGCATTGTCGTCTCCGATTCGAAACGACACATGTGCGAAAATTTCGTCGCATTCAAGTCGCGGCTGTGGAAAAAGAATCCCGCTCCGGGAGTTCCGCTAATGACGCGGAATTTGAAGGACAACTCAAAGGATTCGTTCAAATAAAAATCCAGCAGCGCGCCGCAATCGTAGTCCGAACTCGTCTGAAAAAATTTTCCATTCTCGACGTGCCAGTCCCCTTTTGTGATGTGCCAATCTGGCGCGCCGGGCGAACCGTTCTGGTAACTCTGAAAATTGTCTGAGAAAAGAATATTTTTCTTCCCACCGGCAAAAATACTTCCTGCCAAAATGAAGAACAAAAATGTCACCCATGCCAGACGCTTCATTTTTCTCTCCAGAAGTTAGTACGATTTTCCGACAGTATCAGTTTGTGTTTTTGTCAGAGAATCTGATTTGGCAGCAGTTCCCGGAACAACGGCTTCTTTTTTCGGCTTTGGTTGCGGCGTTGGAACTGATTGAGTCCCGGTGCTGATTTTTTCCCGGAGTTTCTTTTTGAGCGACGTCTGCAATTGCACAAACCGCCAGGCAGGACCGCTTTTTTCGAGATAGCCGGAAACCAGCGCCAGAAACACGCTTTTCTTTCCCGCTTTCTGGATGCTCACATTGTAAATCGCAGCTATCCGTGAACTGACAAGATCTTGCCCCGGGGAAATATGCACTTCCTGCTCGTTGATTTTCACACTATCAATTTGACCCAGCAAATTTGACAGCGTCGCTTCAATCTGATCGACACCGATGACAAGACTGTCGTTCACCGGATCAATCAAAACAACATCAGCAGTTCGTGCAAACAAGTCTGCAGCATGGTTACCATCTTTTTGTTCAATCGCTTGGATAAAATCCTTCGCGACAGCTTCTGTTTTGATTTTCACGTTTTCAATTTCATCAATTTTCACGCAGCTTGTCGCCAAAATCAGCACGGCCAGTGAAAAATAAACACTAATTTTTTGAATCATCTCTCTCCCCTATCATTTTTGTCGTTTTTCTTTTTTTGAGCACATTTAAAAACCGCGTTCCGTTTTACTCACAAACTCTTCATAATCTTCGTTGGCTTAAAATCCGCTTTCTCCACACTCACCTGTTCCGTCGGCAAAACCTGACACTGCGGACAAATGTATTGAGAATTGGCGCCGGTTTTGATTTTTTGCGCCGCAGCGCCGCAATCAGGACAAACGCCGTTTTCGTGATAGGCAAAACTCAATTCCCGCAACGAATATTTTCCCTTCTTTCCGAAAAAATCCAGCTCGTACGAACTCGACCCCAGCGCGATGGATCGCTTCAACACCTCGTGAATGGCGGAATGGAGCCGCTCGATGTCCGCCTCACTCAAAACATTGATCGGCGTCAGCGGGTGGATTTTCGCTCGAAAAAGAATTTCCTGAATGTAAAAATTACCGATGCCGCGAATATTTTTTTGATTCAACAAAAACGACTTGATCCCGCCGCGTTTTCTGGTGAGGATTTTTTGGAAATCAGCAAGGGAAATTTCCAGCGCACCGGGTCCCAATTTGTCTGTCATCGGATTTTTTTCACCGTCACGCACGAGATGAAAATAGCCGAACCACCACAACGTGATGTAAAATCCGCTGTCGTCATTGAATCTCATGATTATTTTCGCCTTGTCAGCAATCTCATTTTCATTTTCAAAATAAAGCACTTCGCCGCCCATGCCTAAATTAATGAGAATTTTCACCGCTTCATCGCACACAATTTCAATCCATTTGCCCAGTGGGCGAACACGCAAAATTTTTCTCCCAGGCAAATATTTCCGACAATCCGCTACCGCGCGATTGAGACATTTCGGCTGGAAAATTTCCACATCGGATACCGTCTTCCCGCGCAAGGTTTCGTCCATCTGCGTGGCAATGACGACTATTTCCGGCAACTCTGGCATGAATTTTCCTCATGGCAATTTTCAGAAACCTGGTATTTCTAAAAATGTCAGGTTTCTTTTCTACAATTTTTTCTCTGCGTCTTCTGTGACTTCGTGGCTATTCAAAAAATAAAAATACGCGTTCTATTGAGTCAGGTCTTTCAGCAATGCCATCGCCCGTTCAATTTCATCCTCCCCGTTGTAAAAATGAATCGCAAACCGCACCCAGCCTTCGCGCAGGGAACAGATAATTTTCTTTTCCGTCAGCTTGTTGTGGATGTCCGCGGAGGAAAAATGCGGATGGCGAAAAGCGACGATTCCGGCGCGCTCGGCTTCGCTTTTGGGGGTGAAAATCTCAAAACCCAATCGCTCCAACTCGCTGAGCAACTTCCCGGTCAGAGCAAATATTCTCTCTTGCGTATTTTTGGCTCCCATCTCATTGAACATGCGCAGCGATTCGGTCAGGGCAATCATGCCGATGTAGTTTTCATTCGCCGGCTGAAACCGCCGCGCATCCGGATGAAGCTGTCGCACCGGGTAAAGGCTGGAAATATCCTCGTAATGCGCGCCAGCCCAACTAATGTGAAAAGGAATCAGCTCTCCTAAAATCTCTTTGCGCACGTAAAAAATTCCCGTTCCCGAGGGGCTGAGCAGCCACTTGACGCCTCCAGTTGCGAAAAAATCCACCGGCGTTTCGCTCAAATCTATTTTCACCGCGCCAGCCGCCTGAATGCCGTCAACGATCAAATAACTGTTTGTGTCTCTGACAATTTCGCCGAGCCGCTGCAGATCGAAACGGCTGCCGGACAGAAAATGCACCAGATCGACGACGACTGCCCGCGTGCGTTCATCGATGCGCTGCGTGAGTTGCTCGTAAAAATCATTCTCCGAAATGAGCGGAATGTATCGTTTCTCCACGCCGGGAAAGCAGTAATGCGCCAGATACAGGCTTGCGGGAAATGCGTCTTCCTGAACGATCATGTTGTCGCCGTCGCGCCAATCAATGGAATACAGCGCCATTTCCAGCCCGTCGGTCGTATTTCTGACAAACGCTACTTCTTCCTCGCTGACATTGAGCAATTTAGCGGCTTGCGCGCGAAAATCCGCCTGCATTTCCAGCAATTTTTCAAACGCCGGCTTCCCGTTGCGCGCGATTTCATCAATGAACTGTTTCATCGCCTCCACGGCGCGCTGCGGCACCATTCCTGTGGCGGCATTATTGAAATAAAGCAAATCAGAATCATAGCTAAACCATTCCCGAAACGGATTTTTCAACTCTCTTCCTTTCTCCAAAACGTTATTCTCTTTCTCGATTTTATCCTACATCTTACAAAATTTCAGGTAAATTTGCAACTGATTTTTTAAAATTATTTCTCACGCCAAGACGCCAAGGCACAAAGCCCTGCACCACACCGATATTTAATTTTTTTTCAAAACAATTCAAAATCTTTCGGAAAATAAAGCTTTCGCTATTTCATTTTTTATTGGCAAAATTTTTCTTCAAAAATTGGCACCACTTTTGCAATTCTTCTAAAACTTGTAGTTTCAAAAAATGGCAACTATTTTAAATTTAACTCATTCATTATTCTTCAAGTTAGCTATGTTAGTCAAGATAATTTGTGCCTTAAAAAGTTGCAAAATTTTGATTTGCTTTTCTATGCTGATTTTATTATTTTTCAATAGTAAATTGCAAAACCAAATCCGAGCTCACAAATTGAATGATTCATTTCGTGAAATAATAGTTGAGAGAACGCGGGAAATATTATTTTTCATCATTTTTTCCTGCGGCTTGATTTTTGCCAAAGGGTTTGCCGCTGATCTTTCCACTGTCCGCACCTGGGCCATTCAACTGCAAAATATCGACATTCAGGAAATCAGTCAAAATAACTCCATTGATTTGATTGTTATCGACTACTCAGCGACCGGCGGGCCCGAAGCAGTTTTTTCCGCAGAGCAAATCGCACAGCTAAAAAATAGCGGCAAAATCGTACTCGCCTACCTTTCCATCGGCGAGGCGGAAACTTACCGCTGGTACTGGCAGAATAGCTGGGACGCCAATCACGACGGCAATCCCGACCCGGGCGCTCCGGACTGGCTGGGTCCGGCAAATCCCGACTGGATAGACAACTACAAGGTCCGCTTTTGGGATCCGGCTTGGCAGGCGATTGTCTTTCAGTATCTGGACACAATTTTCTCCCAGGGCTTCGACGGCATTTACATGGACATTGTGGACGCTTACTACTACTGGGGTTTCATGGCCAACGAAATTCCGAACGCAGCGTCGCGCATGATTCAATTCATTGAAGCCATCGACAATTACTCGCACGCTCACGCCGAACCGCCGTTTTACATCTTCGCGCAAAATGCAGAGGCAGTAACTGACGAGTCCGATGTTTCAGTTGCGGAACAAGAGGCATATTTTCAAGCCATCGACGGCATTGGCTGCGAGGGGCTCTTTTTTCAGGGCGACAACGATGAAAACAATCCTTACGATCCGGATAACTATCGCCTCAATTTGCTGGACAGCCGCTATCGTGCCCATGGAGAACTGATTCTTTCCATCGAATATTTGACGCGCAACAGAAAAATTGAAAAATACGTGGATGTTGTTCGTCCGCACGGCTACATCCCCTACGTTTCCGTGCGCGCGCTGGACAGACTTTTTGACGGCATCGATTTGTACGGCGAAATTCCGGCGGTGTTTGACCTGCGCGAGCTCGGTCTGGTCTCTGGCGTGCGCAATCAGCGCGGCGGCACCTGCTGGACGCACGGCGTGATGGCGGCCATGGAAAGTAATTTGCTGAAAACCGGAAACTGGACTTCCGCCGGCGAGTCCGGAGAACCCAATCTTGCCGAGTATCATCTGGATTGGTGGAACGGATTCAACGAGCACTACAACGGGGACCTGGATCCGTCGACAGGAGACGGTTTGACAGTGCACCAGGGCGGCGATTATCGCGTGGCAGCCGCTTATTTGAGCCGCGGCGACGGCGCGGTGCGCGAACAGGACGGGCAGTCGTATTCTTCGCCGCCGGATTATTCGAATCAAAGTTTTCACTACTTTTATCCGTGGGAAATCATCTGGGAGAACACGGACAGCGATCTCCGCAATATCGAAAAAATCAAACAGGACGTGAAAAATTATGGCGCCGTGGGAAGCTGCATGTATTACAGCAGCAGTTTTCTCAATTCCGATTTTGAGCATTATCAGCCGGAATCGGACAACCACGAGCCTAATCACTCTATCGCCATTGTGGGCTGGAACGACTTCAAAGTGACCGACGCACCGCAACCCGGCGCCTGGCTGTGCAAAAATAGTTGGGGCGATTCCTGGGGACTGGACGGTTATTTCTGGATTTCTTACTACGATAAACATTGCGGCAAACATCCGGAAATGGGCGCGGTCTCCTTCCGCGATGTGGCGCCGCTGCAGTGGGATCACGTCTATTTCCACGACTACCACGGCTGGCGCGCCACGCTGACCAGTTGCAGCGTGGCGATGAATGCGTTTACTGCCGTGGGAACGCAGAAATTGACGGCGGTGAATTTTTTCACTGCCGCCGACAACGTCAGCTACGTTGTAAAAATTTTTGACGATTTCATCGGCGGTCAGCCAGCGAGCGAATTGACAACTCAAACCGGGACTCTGGCGGAAAAGGGATTTCATACCATTGATTTGACTGAGCCGGCCAGACTTCACAACGGCGATGATTTTTACATTTATCTCTACCTCTCTGACGGTGGTCAGCCTTACGACAAAACTTCCGAAGTGCCGGTTTTGCTTGGCGCAACGGCGCAGGGAACGATTGTTCAATCCACGGCAAATCCCGGCGAAAGTTACTATTTCGCCAACTCGCAATGGCTCGATTTGTACGATTACGATCAATCGGCAAATTTCTGCATCAAGGGTCTGGCGAACGATATTCCCTTGCTCATTTTGTCGGGCATCGTGAAATATCAGGATTCGTCCAGACCTGTCGGCGGCGCGAGGTTGGTTTTGACCGGCGATATCAACGGCGACCAAATTTCCGCTGCAGATGGCGCGTTTCAATTTGATGATTTGGAAACTAACAGCGCGCTCGTGTTGACGCCGGCAAAAACGGGCGATGTGGCAGAAACGACAATTTTGAGCTACGACGCCTCGCTGGCGGCACGTCTGGCGCTGGAACTTTTTCCTGAGGCGACTCCCGCGCAGAGGCTGGCGGCAGATGTCGATCTGAATGGCGAGATTCAAATGTACGACGCGGCGCTTATCGCCAGAGAAGCTGTGGGCTTGTCGCAGCCGCCGGAGTCACACATCACTCAATGGACATTTTCCCCGGCACAGCGAAATTACCCCAATTTGTCCGACGATGTCACGGATGCGGATTTTCAGGCAATCGTCATCGGCGACGTGGATGCAAGTTGGTCACCGGCTGGGGAATTGAGCACGCCTTTTGCTTTGCGGAAAACTTTCACCGCCGACGTCGACGACGGCGGAAAAATTAGTCTTGATTTCAAAAATGATGAAAATTACCAAATTTACTCGTGCGACTTGAACCTGCGCTTTGATGCGGAAGAACTCGAATTCGATTCTGTTTTTGTCTCCGCGGAAATTCCGTTTCAAACTCTGGTTAATTCCTCGCAGCCGGGATTAGTCAGAATCGGCGCTTTTGGGACGCAGGCCATTGAAAAATCGGGGACGTTTCTGAAAGTCCGCTTTCGGGAAAAATCATCTTCTCTGCTGCCGGAATCAGCGATTGAAATTTTGAGCTATCGCATCAACAATTTCCCGGCGGGAAGAGGGACAGTCTCACTCATTCAGAATGGCAATTTTGCGCAGGCGCAGCGATTTGAATTGTACCAGAATTACCCCAACCCATTCAATCCCACGACGACGATCCAGTACGATTTACCCGAAGCCACATTTGTGACGCTGACTGTTTACAACGTAACGGGCGAAAAAGTGGCCGAGTTGGTTCACGAGCATCAATCTCCCGGCAGAAAAAGCGTGAAATGGAACGGCTGTAACGCTACCGGCGATGCGGTGAGTTCGGGGATTTACGTTTACGTCATCAAAGCCGGCCGCTTTGCATCATCGAGGAAGATGGCGATTTTCAGATAAACGGTGTACTTCACCTGAAAGGTGGGCACACTTTGTTCCGCTGCAAAATGATTGACCTCACAAAAAATTTAAAAAAAACGGAAATCTTGCATTGAAAATGAGTCCAATTTCTCCATCGAGAGAAATTTTTTCATAACTGAATCTTTCCCATTTTTTGAGAATCAAACGATTAGAACTTAAATTATGAGGTGGAATTAGTGGGAATTTTAACAGTTAAAAACTTGAGTCTTTCACTTGATGGTCATAAAATTCTTGACGATTTAAGCGTAGATTTTTGGGAAGGACATATTCACGCTGTTGTGGGACCAAACGGCGCCGGAAAATCGACTTTTGCTTACACAATTATGGGTCTCTCCGGCTACCGCGATTTTGAAGGCGATATTTTATTTGCAGGAAATTCGATAAAAAATCTTTCCGTCGATCAGAGAGCGCGATTGGGCATTACGCTCGGCTGGCAGGAACCGGCGCGCTACGAAGGACTGAAAGTGCGCGATTTTATTAAAGCTGCCGCACATTTTAACGGAGGGAAAAACGGCATTGTCGAAGAAGTGTTGAATAAAATGGGACTGGAGCCGCCAATTTACGCCGACCGGGCTGTGGACAAAACGCTCAGCGGTGGCGAGAGGAAGAAAATCGAAATGGCGTCGATTCTGGCGATGCGTCCCAAATTAGTTTTGCTCGACGAGCCCGATTCCGGCATTGACATCAGCGCGCTGAAAAATATTTTCGCAGCCCTCACCTATCTCAAAGCCATGGGCTCGACAGTGCTTTTGATCACTCACAGCCTGGAAGTGTTGAAACAGGCGGATCACGCGTTTCTGCTTTGCGCTGGCAAAATTTTTGACAAAGGTCCGGTGAGCCGCATCCGGCACTATTTTGAAGACAAATGTCTGATCTGCGATCACAAAAATGCACCTGAAGAATTTCCAGCGGAGGCAAAATAATGAACGATAAGATGCAGCAAATGAAAGAAGTTTACGAGACCACCGAGTCAGATTCGGGCATTTTGAGCGACCCGGAAGTTGCCCATTTGGTGGTTCATCAAAATAAAGTATTGGGCACGCACCTGGTTCCGGGTTTGGAAATGGACGCGAAAGAATTGGAAGACGGCGTGGAATTAACCATGCGGCTCGCAGACGACGTTGTCGTGAAAAATCCGGTGCATTTGTGTTTCGGGATCATTCCTGAAACCGGTATTCAGCGCATCAAGATGGATGTGAAAATTGGCAAAAATTCTAAAATTTCGCTGCTCTCTCATTGCACATTTCCCAATGCTGTCGCTATTCAGCACATCATGGACGCGAAAATCAATATTGGCGAAAATGCTGACTATACTTATTTTGAGCGCCACATCCACGGCAGCAAAGGGGGCATAAAAGTCGTTCCCAAAGCAAAGGTGACGCTGGAAAAAGGCGCGAAATTCAACACGGAGTTTGAGTTGCTCAAAGGACGCGTGGGCGAAATTTACATCGATTATGAGATTACCGGCAAAGAAGACAGCGTGATGGAAATGACTTCGCGTATTAGCGGCACTGAAGACGACATAATTGAAATCAGAGAATCCGGATTTCTCGTTGGCGAGCGGGCGCGCGGCGTGCTCACGTCGAAAATTGCCGCTCGCGGAAAAGCGCGCGCCGAAGTTTACAATACCTTGCGCGCTACAGCGCCGTTCACGCGCGGCCATGTCGATTGCCACGAAATTGTGAAAGACGAGGCTGTCGCCAAAGCCATTCCCATCGTGGACGTAGAAGATCCTCGCGCCCACGTGACTCATGAGGCCGCCATCGGGAGCGTGGATAATAAACAATTAGAAACGCTGATGTCCCGCGGCATGGACGAAGAAGAAGCCGTCGAATTGATCATTAACGGTTTGTTATCATAAATTTTGTGAAAACCAGACAATTGGCAAAATCTTGTCATGCCTGTTTTTTTTAATTAATTTGAAGGCAAATTGAGGAAACATAAATGAGCAATAACGAAGATGGGACATTCAAAAAAGTGGGACAGAGCGAGCAGAGATTTTTCGGTCCGCGAAAAGTTCTGGTGTGCGGACTGGGAAAAGACCTTCATGCACGCTTTCTGTCATTGATTGAAGAACTGGAACTTTCTCCCCTGCCCGCAGTATTTGTCACGACGCAGCAAGCGAACGAAAAAATGGCTGATTTGTTCGCTCTGCCAGAAAATTCCGGCTTAAACGAACCTTCTAAAATTCCGCTCGCAGTCGTCATGGCCGGGATCACGGAAAAAGAACTGCACACTTTGATTCGCGGCTATCGCGCGGCAGGCCTGCCCGCGCCGCTGTGGGCAACTTTGACGCCGACAACGGAAAATTGGAAATTATCGGATTTAACAAAGGAATTAGCTGCGGAAAGAGAAGAAATCCGGAAGATGCAGGAAAAACAGCGGAAGTGATTGGTTTTGGCTATTGGCATTTGGCTCTTGGCTTTTGGCATTGAGGATCGAAACTCGAAAGCCGGAAGGTGGAGTACACCTTGGAAATGTCTTTCCTGCGCAAAGGCTTAAAACTGCTTCTTTTAATTTTGATTCTCGCTAAATTTGCATTTGTTTAGCATGTCATTCAGGGCAAAATTGCCGGCAGAATTGCTGAACAATATCAGCGCGCTCATCGACAAGCCCACGCTCGACTTTTTGCGCGTTCCCACCTATCGCGACGGCGGCAATTTCACGGTTACAGGTCCCGGCACTAAATGAAATCTCCTTAAATTCATTTTTGATGTTGCTATTTCAAAAATGTCATTTTTCTTTTCTTCTGAAAATTAAGGACGAAAATGCATCCCATTGATTTTTCATTAGTTGAGACTGAAAAAATTCCAGCCTTTTCTCGACATTTCCTTTTGTCATTTTTCTAAATTTCTTTCAATCTTCAACCAACTCTTGACTTTAGTGTGCAAATTTCGTATCATTTCCGACCAACGGAAAAAACATTTCTCTTTGGGCTGCAAGGCTCAATTGATTGATTCTATTAAACTTGAAAACAAATATCCTCAATTATCACACAATGGAATAATTTTTGTAATAAATTGCTGTTATTTTATTCGATTAGATTGGAACGTCAAAATTTTTAAGGTTTACCCCATGCGCGCTATGTGGTCAAATAAATTCTTTGGACCAATTTTGCCGGTCATTTTTGCAGCGGTGATTTATTTTTCCTGTGCCTCCAACCGTCCGCCTTCAGAGGAAATAAAACCCGCTACCACCATTGTCCAGGATTCGAGTGAAATTAGAATAACGACTCCGGTCTATTTTTTGAAAATTAACAAGCACAATGCGCGCGCTGAGTTTTTCAATTCCGTCCAAAAAAAATACACCTCTTTTCCGCTCGCGGTGCAGTTGCCGGCGCCGAAATCTGACTCGCGAGCAGAGTCTTCTTTCAAATGGCAAATTAAAAATAATTTTCTCAGTTGCCAGCAGTTTTCAGAAGATTCTTTGATTTTAAAAATGGAATTCGCTTTTTTTGAAAATTGCTTTTCCGTGAAATTTTCCGTTCATCCGCCGGACAGCGGGGTTGGCGTCTATTTTTTCCGTCGCGAAAACGAGGCAATGGATTCCCGCGGCTGGAGTGAATTTTTCTCTCCGGAACCGGACGATTATTACACCAGAAATCCGCAAATCGACATCCGCACCGACCGGGATCAGCAATGGAAATTTGCCCCAGCGCCGCTCAATTTGTCTTTTCACAGCCCGGCTGGTTGGTTCAGCGTCGGACTTACTGAATTACCTGACGCGACAATTTTTGCTTTCAAAAACAAATCCCTCTCGCTGGACATTCCCTGGGAAAAAATTTCCGCGGCGAAAAATAATTTCTACCAGCTCCCGGAATTGCTCATTAGCTGCAATCGTTCCGAGTGGGATGGCGTCCGCGATTTCAGCCGCTTCATTCTTCAGGGAAACAAATCTCAACAAAAACGCAGTGAAAAAATGGCAGACTGGTGGAAACAGCCGCTCGTTTCTCCGCGCGGCGACCGTCTGCTCAACCAATTTACGGCCGATGACCAACGCTACACACTGGATTGGGTCAAAACATTTGTCGATTCCATTCGTTCGACTTGGATCGACACTAATTTTATTTTTATCCTTGACGGAAAATGGAATCGCCTCTACGGAGATCCTACGCCAGGACCAAATTTTAAGAATTTACGAAATTTCATTGATTGGTGTCACGTTCGCGGCATTCGCGTCATTCTTTCCTGGAAAGCCTGGCAAATCGAGCCGGACACCAAAGCGGTGCGCTGGGGTTTACACGACGGCGAATTCTGCGACGCGACGCATCATCTGTTTTCTGCCTACGTCGATAGCTGCTGTAAAATGATGCTCGGCAATAGGCCTGGGCAACTCAATGCGGACGGAATCCAAATCGAGAACCTGTTTCTGACGCCCAATCCTGTTACAGCAGATTTTGAAAATCCCACTTTAGGAATGGGAATTAAAGAAGCTTACCGTTATTTAGGGGAATTTTACCGCCGGGCAAAACTTCACAAACCAGACGCGCTGATTATCAGTTCGGCAATCGACCCGCATTTTTACCACATTCAGGACATGGTGCAGTTGCAAGATGGCTGGGACAATAAATTGCGCCGCGAAAAAAGAGCCCGAATTATCATCAATGCCCTGCCCGGGAAATTGATCGACGCCGGCGCGGTGACGATGTACAATAAAATTGCTCCGTACTATTTTGCCACGGCAGCTATTTTCGGAATGCCGGCGATTCAGTACAGCCAGTCTTTTGCGGACGGGAAAATTGCCGACGAGAACAAAAATTTTATCAGACAAGCGGTTCAATTTGCCGCGAACAAACCGGATGGCATCGTCACATTCTCCGATTTTGGCAAGTGGAAACTCCGCTCCTTTGACGGCGATTTGCTCGCTGAAACCGCGGAAAAAGGCAAAGGAATCATCATTTATCACAACAATCGAGCCGAATTCTTGTCTGCGCACAACGGACGGCTGGTGCTATTAATGGATAATTTCGAGATTAGAAAAGTTCGCAACGAAAAAAACACCATCGTGCCCTTCAGGAAATTGGCCGATGGAATTTTTGAATTGGACGAGGTCAATTGCGGAGAGCGGTATTTTCTTAATTTGAGGAAAATTCCCAAGTTTCGGTGAAAAAAGTGTGCTACACCTGAAAGGTGTGGTACACTTTTTTCTCTTTTATAGTTTTAGTACAAATGACCGGTTAAAATTGGACATTTGGTATTAACTACCTGTTTTTAAAAGGCTGACGCCTTAACTCCGTCCCAGTTTCGGAATTAAGCCGTAAGGCTTTTATTGTTTTCCATTGCTATTTTACTTAAAAATTTTCAACTGGTCATTCATATTTTTAAAGTGTACTACACTCAAAGGTGTAGCACACTTTTTTTATTCATTGCTTTCAACCGCGATTTTATCATTTCAGGTCCCCACAGAAACAAAGCGACTCCATAAATAGCGAGCGAAATAACTGCCACGACACTCAAACCAATCGCATTTCGCAAAAAAAGCGAAGCCACATTCCTCGAGAAAAACGGTTCCAGCCACACAAAATAAATCCGATGGCACACCAATCCGATGACCGCACTGAGAACTGTCAGTTTAATCAGATCGCTGACAATCTGCCGCACATTCAGTTCAAAATTCAATTGTCTCAATAAAAAGTAAAACAAGACAATACCGCTCATGGTAAAGGCGATGGAAGAAGCCAGAGCAATGCCGCCGTGCTTGAGCGAAGTTCTCACCAGCAGAAAATTCAAGCCGATATTGAGCGTCGCGGAAAAAATTGCCACGTAAAACGGAATGCGATTTTTCTGAAAAATGGAGAAAATGCGCGACAGAAAAGCGTTGAGGCTTAAACCGAGCAGACCGGCGGAGTAGCACCAAAAAGCGATTGCCGTCAATCGCGTGCTTTCGGCATCGAACTCGCCACGTTGATAGACAAAGCTGATGATTGGTTTTGCCATGACAACCATGAACATAATCGTCGGCAACACGAGCGTAAAATTCAACTCGATGCCCAGCGTGATTCCTTCTAAAAATTTTCGGTCTTCAATTAAAGCCTTTTTTTCTGTCAAATACGGAATCAGCGAGCGGCTGATTGCCAGACCGATGATGGCGACAGGCAGCAAAATGAGACGATGCGCGAACCAAAGCGAGGAAATACTTCCGGTAATCAAAAACGAAGCCAGAATTCTGTCCACGATTTCCACGGATTTGTCCAGCAGTGATTTGAGAAAAATAAAACCGCTTTCGCGGCCGACTCTCTGCATTTCCGGATCGTGAATTTGCAGACCGGGATAGTAGCGCGCCTGAGTGTCCTTGTGAATTTTTTTTGCAAAAAGAAAAGGCAACTGAACCGCCACGACCATTATTGCACCCAGCAGAAAACCAGCCGGCAGAGCGTAGATTCCCAAAAATGAACGAAAAAAATGCACGCCAATAATCACGCCCACGCTCATCATCGCCGGCGCCAGACTGTAAATTTTGTTCATTTCAAAGAAATTCAAAATCCCGCCGGCGAACGCCGCGATGCCGATGATGAACATGAACGGAATGATCCAGTAAGTCATGGTCACCGCCTGCGGGAGTAAATCTTCCGCCAGGCCCGGAGCAATCATTTTCACGATCAAAGGCGCGAGTAGGTAAAGAACTGCCGTCAAAATGAGCAGCACAAAAATCATTAAATTCAAACAGGACGAAAGCAGACGCCAGCCTTTGGCGTATTTTTTTTGACTGATGAGAGTTTTAAACGGCGGCATAAAAGCGCGCTCCACGACGTCTTCGCCCAATACCTGACGAAAAAAGGCAGGAATGGTAAACGCGATCACGAACAAATCCATGGCGCGGTGAGTGCCGTAGTACGCCGCAGTGATCAATTCGCGCAAAAAGCCAAAGACGCGCGACACCAGCGTTCCGGTAGCCAGATCGATGAGATTTTTCAGTATGCGACGAGACAAAGATTCAGTTTCCTCCGTTAAAAAGAAAGCTCCGGCAGTAAACTTCCAGAGCAGTGCACTTGTTCCTTTTCAAGATTTTTCTAATTAGCTTCAGAATGGGAAACGGATTTCATCTTGTAGTTGTTCACCCTTTTCATCTTCCGACTTCATTCTATGTCTCAATAGTGAGGGGCTGCGCGCCTTTGTATCTGAATAGTTACTCAAATTGTTGTAAACGAGAAAAACTATTTTTTTTCCAAACATGCCGCCGCGAGATCACTTTACGAATTTTTGGCAACGCTTCCCGTGCCGCGTCTTCGCCAGCGTTGATGAATTGCTCGACGCGATCAAACTCAAACCAGTGATATTTTCCCACTTCCGGCCGGATCACGGCATCAGCGGATTTCATCTGAAATTGCGTAAGCTGATCCGATGTAATTTTTGACGTTCGATTAATTATTTCGAGAATATTATCGTATTCCGTTTCATGACCGAGTTCTTGGGAAACATCTACCGCAATGACAACATCGGCTCCCATCAGTTGCGCTGCTTGCACCGGTACTTTTTGCGTCACAGCGCCGTCGAGTAATAGCTTGCCGTCGCGCTCCACTGGCGGCAAAAATCCTGGAATAGAGCTACTCGCCAGCACTGCCGTGCGAATGGGGCCATGAGTCATGTAGACATCTTCCCCGGAGATGATGTCCGAAGCGACGGCGCAAAACGGCAAAATTCCGTCCTGAATAAAACCGTCCTCCAGCAGAAACTCCAACGCCACCATAAATTTATCAGCGGGAATGAGGAAATTTCGACGATGAGCAAGATTGATGACAATTGTTTCCTTCAAATGAGTGATCAAATGCGAAAAAACTCCGCTGGTCTGATTGCCGAAAAATGTTTTGCGCAAACCAAGTTTGTGATAGGTTTCGCTGGCTAAAAATGCTTTCACTCGATCCTCAATTTTTTGAGCATCAGCAAGCTGCGAGTACATCGCTCCGATCAACGACCCGGCGCTGGCGCCGCTGATTAAATCAAAAGGTATCTTCTCCTGATGGAAAACTTTCAGTACACCGATATGCGCAAAACCGCGGGCGCCGCCGCCGCCGAGCGCCAGTCCGATTCGAGGCCGAGAAAAAAGATTCATTTGCGTTTCCGATCGTTAAAGGTGGGATTGCTATTTGCAATATTTCCTGATTTTTTCATTGAATCATTAATACGAGAAAGCAGCCTGAAGTAAAATTTAATCAGTTGAATTGCGATCTGATTAGTCGAATATAACCAAATTAGCTGATTTTGTCAAGTTTTATTCCACTAAAAAAATAATTTTGCGGCATTCTACCCAATGTCAAATCATGGTTGGAAACCATTCCGAAAAAAATATTATTTATCTTGCGATTCTGGGCAAATTTGTTTAAATTTATTCCATCAGCTTCGGCGAGGAAAGAAAACACTCTTTTCAAGAAACAAATCTTTTTTTTTTCGTATTAAAAATAAATCAAGTTCACACTTTTAATTGATTTCATGCGGACGAAATGAATCTTACTTTTATTGCTGCCATCGTTTATCTCACTATCGGTGTGCTGCTTTTTCTGTTAGGGCTTCTCATTTACAGAGAAAATGCAGCGCAGCGCGTCAATCGTGTGACCGGCGTGTTATTGTTCTTCGCAGCGCTGGCGCCGATCATGGGTTCCTTCGGCCTCATCGTTTTCAAAATTTACAAACTACAGCAGCTCGATCTCGAATTCTTCCGCCGGCTCTTTTTGTTGTGGGAATTATTTTTCCCGCAGTTGCTCTATTTTTCCCTTGTTTTTCCCACGGAAAGAAAAATCGTTCGCTCATTCCCGAAAATTGTCTATTTCATCTATCTGCCGCACATTTTTCATTTTATCATCGTTTTGCTTTTCAAGAGCCCGGAGTCCATCATTTCCTTGATCCGACTGCCAGTAAGCGACTCCACCTTCAATCTCATTCTCAAACCTTTGTCGCTGTTTTTCAATTTCAGCCTCAGTTTGATCAGCTATTTTTATGAGTTTCATCTGAATTTTTTCGCAGTGATTAATTTAATTTACGTGCTGCTGGCAGTATATTTCATGTATCAAAGCTTTCAAAAACTTCCCACACCACGCATCAAAAAACAGGTCGGGCTGGTCATTTGGGGAATTCGCGCCAGCGTTGGTCTTTATGTAATCGCCTTCATTCTGCCGCGACTGCTGCCAATTCGCACCTCCGACAACGTCGTTTATCTCATCACCATCGTCGCCCTGCTCATCGGTACAATTTCCATCGCCTGGGCCATGATAAAATATCAGTTCTTGGACATCAGTTCCCGAATTACGCGGGAATTTCTCTTTTCCGTCTGTTTCGGCATCATCACAGCTATTTTTCTGCTCGTTTTTTATCAGTTCAAAAAATTGGTACCGAGCGTGTTAGGTTTTGATGTGCCTATTGTCGAGGTGGTCTTTATCATTTTCGCCGTGCTTGCTTTTCATCCGACAATCAATTTCATCCAAAATTTTCTCACCCAACTTTTTGGCAAAGACCGCACTGATTTTCGCACCATTCTCGAATCGCTGAGTCACGATATTTTGACCATTCCCGACGTCGAGACATTGAAAAGGAGAATCACTTCCGTACTCACGCAAAGTCTCATGCTGGAAAACGTACATTTGATCATTGAAAATGAAAACGGCGATTTTGATGTTGAATGGTCTGCTGACACAGAAAATACAAAATACACTTTCCTTCTGAATTCCAAATTTATCACCATCATGCGACAATTGGAAAGACCTGCTTCAGTGGAAGAATTGATGACGCTGCTCGACGACGTCGAAGAAAAAAATATCCTCAATCGCTTGAATTGCTACTTGCTCATTCCGCTCGCTCACCGCACGGAACTGAAAGGAATTTTGTGTTTGGGAAATAAACTCACACGAACGTCATTCTCCGCGGAAGATGCTTCGCTGTTGAATTTGTTGTCCGGTCAAATTGCCATTGCGTTGGAAAATATTGAGCTTTACAAAGAAAAAATTGCCAAACAACGCATTGAAGAAGAGATTTCTCTGGCGCAGGAAATCCAGCAAATGCTGCTGCCCAGTCACGTGCCGCTGGGGAAAAATTTTGAAATTTCCGCCATGAACATTCCCTCCAAAGAAGTTGGTGGCGACTACTATGATTTCATCGAGTTGGACGAACGACACATCGGGATCGCCATCGGCGACATCGCCGGCAAAGGAATTCCCGGCGCTTTGCTGATGTCAAACTTGCAGGCGGCGTTGCGCGCTTCCGCATGGCAATATCGAAAACCGGAACTGGTGATGAACAAAATCAACAATCAATTAGCGCACACGACTTCTGCGGAGAAATATGCCACATTTTTTTACGGCATATTTGACACGAAAAAATTGACTTTCACCTTCAGCAATGCGGGGCACAATTATCCCATCATCAAAACGCAGGACGGTTCACACTGTTTTCTCAGCGAAGGCGGTCTCGTCATCGGCGTGCAACCGGATTTTCCCTACCAATCTTCTCAAGTCAAACTTTCTCCGGGCGACACCATCGTCTTCTACACCGACGGCATCACAGAAGCGATTAATGTGGACGTGGAAGAATTTGGCGAAAGGAAATTGATCGATATCATTCTGCAAAATCCCTTTCACACGGCAGAGGAATTGCGCAATTTGATTTATGAAGAAATGGTTCGCTTCACTCGCGGCACACCGCAGTACGACGATTTAACCTTAATTGTGTTGCGGGTTTTGTGATTATCGCGCCAACTTTTCAAAGATTTCAAACCCTTGAAAAATCTCAAGTTACAACAAACATTTCACCATCAAAGCCGGCAAAATCTGCATCGTCGTATTGTCCCAGCCATGAGGTGAAACTGCTTCGATAACCGCGCTGAACAAGGCAATGAGCAAAATTTTCAAAATCAGGGAAAAATGCAAATCCATCGTTGGCGTCAAAAATATTCCCAACACAATGGCAATGCCGGAAACAACAAAAACGGCGAACGAGCCTTCCAAACTTCTCTTCGTCTTGACGCCTTTCAGAGAGGGCACGCGATATTCGTGCGCGCCAAATCGCGTTCCTACCGGTTCGCCGATGGCGTCGCCGAAACCGGTGACCAGGTAGCCGAAAACAGCAAAATTTCCCAGAAAAATATTGCTCGCCAGACCGCCGATTAATGTGGCAAAATAGGGCACAATGATGAAATATGAGCGATGCGGCGCATCTTTCTCCCGAGCCAGCGCCTCGTAAAAAATGTTCCCATCTCCTAAAATTACCGCCAGCAAAATTACAAGAGATGTCATGCCGCCGAACAAACATACGATCGGCGTTCCCCAGAGGAATTGAATGGCCGCCACGCTGGCAAAGATGGAAAAATGGAAAATTTTTCGGGTGTAGCCCGTTTTCAGGCCAAACTTTCTTTTAAATAGCCCGGCAACGTACAAACACAAAAATGCCCACGACAAACCTAAAGGCCCGCCGATGAGAATTGTTTTCACTGAAGGAAAATTTTCTATGAAAAAATTGAAAACTTTATCCATGATTTCCTTGAAAAAAATAGAGTGCAATTCGCCCTAAAAAGCAATCGCCACGCCAAGGTTGCGTCCATTGCTAAAAGGCAGAATCTTGCCCGTGATTCTCTTTTCATTTTTCCTGTCAAATTTCACCACAAAATCAGCCACAAAATAGCCAATCGTCGCGCCTAAAAAGACATCGGATGCCCAGTGTCGATTATGGTAAATTCGCGATGCCGCCACTAATCCGCCGCTCGAATACCAAAATAATTTCCAGACAAAATTATCAAGCGATTTCGCCATCGCCGCAGACACCGCCATACTCACTGTGGCATGTCCGCTGGGCAAAGACTGGTACATATCTTTTATCTGAAATGGCGTAAAAAGCAAATGCCCGTCCCCAACGTCAGGTCTGTGCCGGCCAAAAAGTGCTTTCAAGGTCGTTGACAAGAATGCGGAATACAAAAATGACTCGAAAGAATTTAGTCCCATTCGCCGGACAGCCGGCTTGTCGCAAAAAAGACCAATTCCGTAAATACCGACAGTCATCATGATCGTGTACTTGTTCCCATAAAATTTGTCCAGAGCAAAAATCCGATCATTTTTCGAATGCTGATTTTTCAAAGCAATGTTTTGCACCTCATCATCGACAAAAAATAACATGCCCGTTGTCGCTGTAATGATGCCTAATTTTTCCCAATCACTTTTCTGGAAATGACTGGGGGCTATGAAGAGCTTTAATCCAATTTCCGCAAAATGTTTTCCGTCGCTGCAAAGGTTATCTTTCACCCCTGCAAACAAATTTTGCTGCAAAATAAAGATGAAAATCAAAGCGCTGAAAAGAATAGTCAATTTTTTCAACAGAATTTCCTTTACTGAATGCCCGCCAAGTGTCTTGCAATTTCAAACGGGAAACCCGGTGCTACTGCGTTTTGGTAGTTAAAAATCTTTCACAAACTCCACCTGATAATCCCAATCCCACTGATCAAAATAGAGGTTCCCGCCTCGCCATTCTAATTCACCGCGCTGAAAATCCACGGTTTCGGAACGGAAGTGTATTTTTGCCGGATACAACGGTTGTGAATAGCCGTCATTGACAATCAACCGGTACGCATCCATACTACCGAGGAAGAACCATTTTATTTCTTCATTTTCTGAATTCAAAACTCCGATATCCGCATCCACCGGCAGCCAGCCGTAGGGCTCGAAATAAATTTCACCCCAGTCGTGCATGCCGTGACTCCCGGGTTTGGTGGTCCAACCGGACTGCCAGCGTGCCGGAATGCCGTTCATGCGGCAAAGAGTGATGAAAAAAATGGAGTGCATACCGCAATCGCAGTGGTGGTTTTGGTACACATATTCGCTGATGTTAGGAATTGTCGAATACTCCCGCGCCGATGCCCAGGGAATATTTTCGCTGATGTAGCGGAAAATTTTCTGCGCGATGCGGTAGGGATTTTTCTCGTCGCCAACGATTTTTCGGGACAATTGCCGCAAATCATTGTTGAAAACAATGTGCGGAGGTCTTTCAGACAAAAACGGCAGCAATTCCGGTGACCGCGGAGCAGGCACGACCTTTTCGGGATCAATGTGATTGTAAACCGCGTGATTAGTAAATTCAAACGCAATCTGAAATTTGGTGGGCTTTCCTTTTTCCGCCGTCTGCTCGAAATAAATTGTCCGCTGCAAAAAATCATTCGGGGCAATGAGATGTCGATCAGGAAATGAGGAAACCAGTTTTATGTCCGTTTGCCGTCCGGAAATTTCTCTTGGGAATGGCAGCCAGCAGCGAATTACTTCGCCGTCCGGCACGACATCGGGCTTGACTGTGACCGAGTAATTTATTTGAACTCGCACCGGGTTGACGAATTTTTTGCCGGATTCTTCCGCAGTCCGAATAATTTTTCTCACATCCGCCAGCCGGTTGTAGATCCCGGGCGTTGACGGGCCGTCTTTTTTCAATTTAATTTGTTTCAACTTTTTGTCGATGCGAAACAAATTCGGCGCCGCCCGTTGGAAATATTTTTTCTCGCCGTCGATGATTTTGAACTCAAGCGCTTTTTGCTGTTCCCATTTTTCCAGATCGTCAATCGAAACATCCGGCACGTAATTTTTGACATATTCGATGATGTCATGGCGCGTCCCAGTGAAATCTTTACGAATCCGATCCAGACGCTCGATTTCAAATTCCATTTCCAGTTTTTGCAAAGCATCAATTTTCGGATTGGTGCAAATTTCATGATGCAACATTTGCTGCGCCCGGGTGTACTCGCCTTTCAAAATCAACTGGCGAATGGAATCAGGAATCTGTCCGGCCAGAATTTGAGCTAAAAAAAACAGCCAGAAAAATGAAAAACAGGCAATCTTTTTCACAATGAATTCCTCCCAACGATAATCGGATAATTGAATTTCTCACAATATAACTGAAAGTTTTCAATTATTCAAGTAAAATTGTGAAAATAAGTACTCGCTTTGTTGGAAAATTTTTCACCCCGTATTTCATCATTTTTAAACCGTAACTTTAATTTTCAAACTCACAACTCGAAGTTCAAGACGCAAAACCCGAAACTAAAAAAAATGACCAAATTGAAAAATTTTACTTGACAAAGCCACATTTTGTTATTATATTAAAACGTTTCTAGTCTTTTTCGCTTCATTTTGAATCTCCGATTTCCCTTTTTAACTATTATTTTTATTGGTGTTATGTTTTTCCTATTAATGCTCGTTCTTTAATTTTTTTTAAATAAAAATCGAAACGTTTCGATAGGAAACAGATGACTGCAACAATTAAAGACGTCGCCAAAAAAGCCGGGGTATCGGTTTCGACCGTGTCTTTGGTCATCAATAACAAGCCCGGCGTAAACGAAACTACGCGACAAAGAATTCTCAAAGCCATCAAAGAATTGAATTATCATCCGCATTATTTTGCACGCGGCCTGGCTTCGAAACGCAAAGGCAACATCGGCTTCATTCTCACCAACTATCACTTTTCCCGCGCTGAACCGTTCTACACAAAAATTTTCCTTGGATCAGAATTAGAAGCGCGCAATCACAATTACTATATTTTATTGACTACCGTAGAGAGCAAGTTCTCTCGAAAAGACGTCCCCAGATTTTTGTCGGAAAAAAATGTGGACGGCGTGATATTGGCTGGAAAAATTCCAACCGGCTTAATTGAGTATCTGAGCCATTTTGATCTTCCGGTGATTTTCATCGACTATGTGCCGCCGCGCGGCAAATATTTAGCCGTTCTCATGGACAATGTGGATGGCGCAATTCAGGCCATAACCCATCTCATCAAAAAAGGGCACCAAAAAATTGCCTTTGTGGGTGGAGACATTGGCCATCCAAGCATTCATTCCCGACTCAAAGGCTACAAATTAGCGCTGGAAAAACACGGCATTCGCATTTCAGAAGATTTAATTGTCGCCACAGCGCCGGACACCACATCCCAGTACGGCTACCAATCCACTTGCGACTTATTAGACAAAAAAATACCTTTCACAGCAATTTTCGCGACAAACGACGCCATGGCTTTTGGATGCATGAAATGCCTGCGCGAGAAACATATCCGCGTTCCGGATCAAGTCGCTCTTATCGGGTTTGACGATGTAGAAATTGCTTCACAAATGGATCCCAAACTGACGACAATCAGAGTCAACAAGGAAGATATTGGGTCCATTGCCGTAAAAACAATGGTCGATATCATTAATTCAAATAGAAAACTTCAGGGCCGATTTCTCGTGCCCGTCGAACTTGTCGTTCGCAATTCGACTTAATTTCCTGATGGTTAAGGGAAATATCAAATGGTGATTTTGTCTCGCCAACATCAAGAAATTTTCTATTTTAATCAAAAAGACTCGTAACGATCAAATTACTAAAATTTGTAACTAATAATTCGAGAGGAGGTGATAATCCCGCACAGCAATCACTTAAATCACAAATAGTTGGTAACCCAAAAATGAAAGAGGAGGGTTCTATGAAAGTGTTGCTTCGAACCAGTTTGGCGATCATTTTCATTTTTTGCCTCTCAAGTATCGCATTTTCTCAAACCACTAATTTACTACCCAACGGCGATCTGGAAATCGCCACGCCAAATTTCTGGAATAAGCTGAACGAAGGCGACGGCAGCAGCGTACTGACCTGGGACATGACCA
>JAADFU010000047.1 GCA_013152715.1 Calditrichota bacterium | reverse complement strand
TCATTTTTTTCTCTGTGTCCTCGGTGCCTCTGCGGCGAGATCCAAACTCACTTTTCAGTAAAAGAAACCGTAATCCCCAGATTCACTCTTCTGCCAATGTCCCAACCGCTCGGATCACTCAATTCGCCGCCGATTCTGCCATCCGAGGCGATCCAGAGCACATTGTATTTATCCAGCAGATTGCGAACGTCGAGATAGGTCGAAACTGTGATGCCGGATCTAAGCTGCCAATTTCTGACAATTTTCACATCGACGTAAGACTGGTAGCGCATTCGGGCATTGTTGGGTTTCATCTGGATATTCAAATCGGGAACGTAGCCGGTACGCGACGGAAAATAGGTGTAAGGTCTGGGAGAATTCCAGCGCCAGAGCAAATTCATGCTAATTTTATCCGGCGTTCCGAGAGAGATTTCCGTCACCAGCGTGTGGCGCTGATCCCAGGAGAGATAAAATTCTTCATTGGGCACGGAAAATCCCCAGATGAAATAATTCATTCCCTGATTCGTGCTGCCGCTCAACCCTCTGGCGTGCATGTAGGAATAACTCACTTTCCCGGAAAAATGATGACTGTATCTTTTTTGCAAAACAATCTCAAATCCGTCAGAGCTGCCGCCGGCGAGATTGACGTATTGATTGTAGCCATCATCTTCCGCTTTACTGTCCGAGGCTAAAAACGTCTTTGTGTCCACCAGACCGGAAATGTCTTTATTGAAATAAGTGAAAGAGAGCAGCCAGTTATTCCAGAATGTATGCTTGTAGCTTACCTCGATGGCTTTTGTCTTTTCAGGTTTCAGATCAGGATTCCCGTACAGCGCTTTGACGCCTTTTTTAAGATTAAAATTCAAGCCCGTGAACATGTAATCGAACATGGGAATTTGAAAGAAAAATCCGTAATTGATAAAAATGAAATCATCTTTTGTAATGGGAAAAGAAAATCCAATGCGCGGACTCCATTGCGATTTCAGCGACGCCGGCGCCCAGCCGTTAATTTGCTGTTGGTAATCTTCATTGCTCACCGGAATCCATTCCACCAGCGGCCTCTGCGCTCGGGGATCGAGAAAATCGTAACGCAGTCCCAGATTCATCACCACAATGTCGTTATCGATTTTATTTTGCAAATAAAATGAACCGCGATAAGGGCGGTAATGATAGTAACTGTTAAAATTCAACAGTTCTGCGTCCAGCAGCGGCTTGCCCCAGAACGATTTTTGCGGTTCGTATTTGACGAGATCGTTTTCCAGATCGAAATACTGAAACTCAAACCCGGCTTTGAACTGAGCAATGGGATGATACTGCGATGTGAAATCTCCCTTGGCGAGATAATTGATTTCTTTAGTGTCCTGCCACCAGAGACGATTGCCGGAAAATACAAAATAATACCACGGTAATTCGTACTGGTAAGGCGCCATATTTTCGACCTGGTCTTTCTGCCACTTCTTCATTTCTTTGTGAATCTGATAGCGACTGAATTGCAGCGTGTAAAATGTCCGCGACGAAAGTGTGTGCGTGAACGATGCGCTCAGCCGCAGCGATCGACTTGCCAGAGGCGGCAGGCCGTTCAAATTGTAACGCCAGCGGTATTCGTATTGCCGGGAAAAATTATCTGAAAAAATCGCCTGCGTAATTAATTTGACATTATTGCTCAAGCGAAAATTGATTTTTCCCACGACATTGACATTTCTCTTCATGGGCGGGTTAAAATATTTTTTCAAATCCTGCCACCAGCGCGTATCGGAAATGCGTACATTCGAAGACAGAAAATAGCCGATTTTATCGCCAAAAACAGGGCCGGAAGTCATCAATTCAAGTTCGGATTTATGATTTGATTTTTCGTAACCCGCGTGGTCACCCACAGCACGCAAGAAAAATTCCCGATTTGTACCGCCCTGTTTGGTGACGATATTGATTACTCCGGACATGGCGTTGCCGTATTCCGCGTTGAAACCGCCGGTCTGAATGGTCATCTCCGCGATTGACTGCTGCGGCAATTGCGAGGCAGCGCCTCCCTGAATATTTTCCTGAATCGGCAGCCCATCCACGAGATACAAAACTTCCGTAGTTCTGCCGCCGCGAATGTGCAGATCGGACGTGACGCCGGGCTGCAAAGAAATGACATCAAGATAGGAATCGACCGGCAGTTCGGTGATTTTTTTTGCACTCACCGCGTGCATGGTCCCTGTGATGTCTTTTTGAATCAGAGGTCGCTCAGCAGTTACGACAATTTCCTTTCCCAGATCAACTGCGACTTCGGACATTTGAATGTCAAGCTCTGTTTTCACGTCCATGATAATACGAACATTATCAACAAGATAGGGCTGGTATCCAATCATGAGCACTTTTACCTGATAGCGGCCGGCAGGAATGTGGTAAATGACAAATTTGCCCTGCTCATCCGTGGCAGCGCCAAATCTTGTGCCTACGAGCAAAACATTGGCGCCGATCAGCGGCTCTCCCGTAGCTTTGTCCGTCACTTTTCCTTTCAGCAGACCGGTTGTGCCACAAAAAATTTGACCGGAAAAAATGAGAAGAATTAGAATTATTGTAAAGATCTTAATTTTCATCTAAATTTCTTGGCCTTATTTGCTCTGATTTAATGAAAGTCAACAACGGCTAACATACCCTGCCAACGCAAACTGAATGACGTTAAAAATCTGCACTATATTTTTTCAGAAATTACGGCGGCGGCGGACTGGTATTGCACGGCGGATCGTTTGCGATTACAGGCCCCTCGCGACACCAAAATTTTCGGTAAAATCCATCGCCGGGAAAATAGTAATTAATGCGCAATTTGAGGGTATCAGATAAAACCGTGTGATAATTTTTGAAAAGTTGAACTTCTGCCTGGGCATAAATTTCCTTGGGCTCGCTAAAAGCAATCACCGTATCCACCGGCGCCAGATATGTCGTATCGCACTGGCGCATTTGAATGATTTCTTCCGGTTTGGTTCCCGGCACAATTGAATCGTAAAAAACGCACCTCACCCAGAGCGGGTTGAAACTATTGCTCTCGTGAATACTTTTCCCGTGAATATCCTGCTGGTGCCAAACGAGCATGTTTGTATTGAAAAAAATCATCGAATCACCCGGCGCAATGACCATATTACGCTCAAAACTCGTATCCGTGTAAACGACTTGCCCCCGCCACGATTCGGTCTCATCTGCAGGCCAGAGATTGACTTTGATGACGATCCATTTTTTACCTTCCATGGCTTCGTCAAAATCATTCACAATCTTCACGCCAAACGGCACTGTCCATTTTGAACGTTCCATAAACTCGCCTACGGAAAGATATTTTGGCGGCAGACGAAATCGATTCTCATAATGATTTTCCTGAGCAAAATCCAATCTGTTGTCTTCCGTGAAAAGGTGAACTTTTAAAATTTCCACACGCTCGGGGCCCGAAGGGATTTTTTCTTTGCACAACAAAACAGCAAGCAAGAGAAAGAGAAACACTAAATATCGAACTTTGATCATTATTTTTCCCTATATTTCAAACAATTAGCACAAATTCTAATGAAGAATAACAAATTTTCCTTTATCTGCCTTGCCATCAGGCGTTTCCACCACAAACATGTACAACCCATAACTCACTTTCAAATTGCTGAAATTGAGCAAATCCCAAAACTCGTAATCGCTGTACGGATCGTCGTGCTGCAAAACCTGTACGCGCTCACCCGTGGAAGTAAAAATGTGAATAGTACATTTTCCCGGCAGATTGATGAATTGGATTTTTCCTTCGTTACTGTTCAATTCCCAACCGGCGCGGACAATGAGCGGATTGGGTACGACTTTCACCGGCTTTTCCTCAGGTGAATACGCGATTTTCTTTTTTATTGGTTGTGTGGAAATACGAAATTTATCGCCGGTAATAAAGGGCCTTTTTAGCGCGATGTGCGCCACATCTCCCGGTTGAGGAGGAACACTCAACATCCCCTGATAGGTAAAAATCGTCCGTTCCCGAATGATGATGCGCAGGGTGAATTTATTCTTTTCATTGAATTGATCCCAGATATAAATCACGTCGCCACTGGTCCAGGTCGCTTTCATGGAATCGGTGCTATCTGTCTCGGCATCGAAAAAAATGTCCCAGTTGGATTTTTTGTTGAGTACCGTATTCCGGATTTCAAACGGCGCTGTCTTTTTCATATAATGACTGGTGTCCATTTTATCAGTGAAAATAATATCGTACTCGTAGGGATAGGGATCCCAGTTAATTTTCCCGCCAAAAATCGACCACGTGCAATTGGACTTTTCACCGGTCTCTTTTTTGTACCAGAAAGTTTTTTCGTTCAAAACTTCCATATCGTCGTAACGTTTAACATTCAGTTGCAGCCCGTCGAAAATCGGGCCTTCTTCCCCATTGGTCTGCGTCACTTTTGAGAAAAGCAAACTATCTTCTGTATCATCGTAGAGATCGTAAACCGCGTAGCCGTAAGTTGTATCTTCAAAAGCAATCAGATAATTGTGGCCTGTAACAGCCTGCGGATCAAGCACTTTAACCTCGATGGGTCCATTGCCCGAGCTCTCACCGAGGTCAATGATCTCAATTTTTGCTTCTTCGTAATTCGCCGCTGTTAAACCGGGTATTACTTTCACTAAATTGGGCGAAATTTCAGGATCTGTGCCTTTGGGGCATTCATTCAAAGGAGAGGGAGGAAATCCGTCCGGATTCCACTGTTCGCTGTCAATAATTCCGTGGTCATAAGCGCACACGCTATACCAGTAAGTCACGCCATTGGTCACTGTCGAATCGGTCCAGGTGTGGAACAAACCAGTGTCATCTCCCAATTTTTGAAACGGATAAACATTTTCATAACCTGAAATATCATTATCCAGATCGCATTCTGCCACTGGAATAAAACCAATTAATTTCCTGTCATGATCAAAAATCTTTTCACCCCAATCATTGTATTTTGGATCAACTGTCGTGCGATAAATTCTGTAGCCCTCGAAATCTTTGTATCCGGTAATGAAATCCTCCGCTTCCTCCGCAGAACTATCCCAGTAGAGCGTTACTTTGCCATCACCAGGAACTGCTCTCACTTGAGGAGGCGGAGGTCCCAGCGAACGATTGTAGCCATGATCCACAATTTTCCGCGCTATTTTTGCGCTCACCAATAATTTTTCAGGAGTATCCGCCACTAAAATGCCAAAAACAAAATGCAATGTGTCGCCGCTCGCCCAATTCAGGGGGCCGCAAGACAACAGATCATAGACTAACCAAACAGATCCCCTGTTTAACCAGTAGTTTTTCCTTTGAATACGTGAAGAACAATCAAAATTTGGATCCAGGCTGTCATTTTCATCTTTAAAAAAAATCATGTCATCAATCAAATCATGATTGACGTCAGTCGTGTCGCCCGATAACAATTTGTACTGCAATTTTTTAATATCATCGTAAGCAAAGCAGTTATAATCTATAAAATGCCATCCTGTCAGGCCCAATTGTTCGCCCTCATCCTCATCAATCAGACCGTCGCCGTCGTTGTCCATTCCATCGTTTTGCGCGAGAGGGGTTTTCAGAAATTGTACACCGAAAACTTTGGCGTCGTTATCGGGATCGCCGTAAACAGTATTATAATTGTAACTCAAATTATACGGAAAATTTTCATCACCATACGCGTCGCTATTTTTAGAGTACCTCGTCTTTAATCCGTCGTAATGAGGTCTGCGCTGGGTTGTCCAGTAATAGGGATTGTCCGATTCGTAATAAATTCCCAGATAGACATCATGGTAATCCCACTGGCTGATATTGATAATTTCCAGATCATAAATAATCATGTTCGCAATATAACCTTCCTGAAATCCGCTAATTTGAGCGTGCACTTCCGCACCGATAGGATATCCTTTGGCGCGGTAAAATTCTAAACTCGCATCTCCGTTTCCTGGCATCTCTCTTACTCTGTCTTCAAAAGTCAAAAAGACATCTTGATCGCCCAAAAACTCGCCCTCCAACGGCTTGCCAGTGTACGGGTCTGTTCGCCATTTTCCGGGCCAAACAGGTAGCCCGGTGAAAGAACTTTTCGGAAAAGTTTTTGGAATGGTACTTGTCGGTGCCAGGAAAAAATCGAAATCGCCGCTACTACGATAGATTTCAGAATAGGAAACCGCATCGGTGTAAAAAATCCCTTTTGTGCCGGGAATTGAAGACCATTCTGTGTTGCCGCTGCCAATGTAGTAATATCCCCCCCATTGGCTTTTAATTAAGGCAAACTCCGTTCCGGTCACTGTAGGCCCCACGGAAACGTAGACGCCTTTTTGCGAATCCCAGGCTTGCGGTGCCCAGGGGCCGTCCGGAATGCCGACCCAGAGATCTAATTTTCCCAAATAGCCATATTTGCCGTACAAAGCGCTAGGCAACTCCGACACAAACTCCGGTGGCGCACAAAACCGACCATCGTTCAAGAAGCCGATTTTTAAATCGGAAACATCAATCACACTGCCAACAGATTCACCGATCTTTTCAGCAGTCAAGCGCTTGAATCTTTTTTTGAGGGATTCTTTATCCACTTGCTGGGAATAGACAAGAAAAGGCAACAAGAAAAGCAAAAGCAAAGTGAACTTTGGCACATCTTTCCTGACTAAAACAGACAAAATTTCTCCAGAAATAATAAATTTCCTTAAATTGACAAATTGATCTTTTAAACATAATAAATTTATTTTTGTAAGTCAATAGAAATTTGGAATTTTTTTTCCAAAAGAAATATTATTTCGATATTTTTTTTCGTTTGCGACGAACGAGCTCACAATATTTATTCTATCCACTGATTTTCACTGATGAACACAGACCTAATTTTCTTAAAATGAAACTTTTAACCGTATAGCTAATTTTTTCGGTTCATCATTTCAAAAAATTATTTCACAAAAACATTCGTGCAAATCCGTGTCCATCCGTGGCTAAACACAATTTTCAATAGCAAATTTCCATAAAACCAAATTATTAAAAAGCTGCCCCACATTCCCTTGACATTTAAAGCGAAAGTTTGTATATTGGAAATAATTTTTCACAAATACAAAAGCACATTTATCCGGAGGGCTCATCAATGAATAGAAAAATTCAAATACTTACACTTTTACTACTCATTATTTCAGTTTCTCTCTTTGCCGGGGAAAAGCGTCCCATCACTGCTGACGATCTCTTTTCAATCGGCAGGGTCAGCGATGTGCAGATTTCTCCGGACGGAAAATATTTATCCTACACCGTGAAATACTATTACATGGAAACAAATAAAAGCAACAGCGACATTTGGCTGGTTCCGGCGAAAGGCGGGGACCCGACTCAGTTGACCAGCAGCCCCAAAGCTGATTTTGGCGCGCGCTGGAGTCCCGACGGCTCGAAAATTGCCTTTGTCTCTACGCGCAACGGCTCGCCACAGATTTTCACCATTTCCGTGAACGGCGGCGAGGCAAAACAACTGAGTCACATTTCCACCGGCGCCAGCGGCATTGTCTGGTCGCCGGACGGAAAGTACATTGCTTTTTCTTCGGAAGTTTACCCCGATTGCAAGACCGACGCCGAAAATCAGGCACGCGAAGAGGCCAAAGCAAAATCTCTGGTGAAAGCCAAAATTATCGAGCGGTTGTTTTTCCGCCACTGGAACCGCTGGACCAATGAGAAACGCTCCCACGTTTTTGTGATGAAAAGCAGCGACGGCGACGCATGGGATGTCACGCCCGGCGATTTTGACTCGCCTCCGCTGGATTTGGGCAGCAGTCAGGATTATGGTTTTTCGCCCGACAGCAAAGAAAGAAATAGCTTTTGTGCGCAATGAGGATCCGGTAGTTGCCATTTCCACCAACAATGATATTTTCGTTACACCAGCAGAAGGCGGAAAAATCACCAAAATTACCGAAAATCCCGCCAATGACAACCAGCCGGTTTACTCTCCTGACGGGAAATATTTGGCTTATCGCGCCATGCGCCACGCCGGATTTGAGGCGGACCAGTACGATTTGATTCTTTTCAACCGCCAGACTCGAGAGAGAAAAAATCTGACGGCGGATTTTGACCGCGATGTGGGCACTTTTCATTTTGACAACAAAGGAAAATTTGTTTACTTCACCGTGCAAAATGAAGGCAGAAGCTGCATTTACCGCATTCCGGTTCGCGGCGGCGAAGTGCAAAAAATTATCACTGACGACTACGTAAAAAGTTTTGCCATTGATCCCAAAGGCAAATATCTCTATTTTGCCAAAGAGGCGATCAACAAACCCACGGAAATTTTCCGTTCAAAAACGAACGGGAAAAATATCACGCAACTCTCTTTCACCAACCGCGACATAGTTTCGCAACTTGAAATGAACGATCTGGAAGATTTCTGGTTTGAGAGTTTTGACGGAAAAAAAATTCACGGCATGTTAGTCAAACCGCCAAAATTTGATGCGGCGAAAAAATATCCGCTGGTTTATCTCATTCACGGCGGTCCTCAGGGCATGTGGTCTGATGATTTCCATTATCGCTGGAATGCGGAAATGTTTGCCGCACCCGGTTACGTTGTCGCTATGGTCAATTTCCGCGGTTCCAAGGGCTACGGCCAGGATTTTTGTAATGCGGTGAGTAAAAATTGGGGCGGCGGACCTTACAAAGATTTGATGGCCGGCGTGGATTATCTGCTGAAGACTTACAATTTCATCGACAAGGAAAAATTAGCAGCAGCCGGCGCTTCCTACGGTGGTTTCATGATTGATTGGATTTGCGGGCACGAACATCCGTTCAAAGTGCTCGTTTCTCACGACGGCGTTTACGATCAGCGTTCCATGTACGGCGCCACCGAAGAGCTCTGGTTTCCGGAATGGGAATTCAATGGCACGCCTTACGAACATCCCGCATTGTACGAAAAATGGTCCCCGTCCAATTTCGCAAAAAATTTCCGGACGCCGACACTGGTAATTCACAGCGAAAATGATTTCCGCGTGCCAGTGACGCAGGGGTTCCAGATGTTCACTGCGCTGCAGCGCAACAAAGTTCCCTCGAAATTGCTCTATTTCCCGGACGAAGATCATTTTGTGTCCAAGCCACAAAATGCCCGTTTGTGGTGGAAAACAGTCCACGAATGGATCGCTGAATGGCTCAATAAATAAGATTAGCAAAGACGTCGTTGTAGGCGCGGCGGCGTCTTTGCTTTATTCGAAAAAAATTCAGGAAGAAAATCATGGTTTCCCGTTCGCAGAAAATCCGATTGGGCATATTTTTGACAACCGCAATAATCATCCTCGTTGTCGCCATCGGAATTATCACTGGCAGTCGCCTGTTGAAAAAACAAGCCGTGTATTACATTCGTTTCAAAGATGTTTCGCTCACCGGACTGGAAGTAGGCTCTTCGGTAAAATATCGCGGCATTCGCATTGGCAGGGTTGACAATATTTACATTGACCCGGACGACATCGCCTCTGTGATTGTGAAAATGAACCTCAACCCGAAAGTTCCCATCAAGGAAAATACTGAAGCAATTTTGACGTTCATTGGCATCACAGGCTTGAAAATGATCGAGTTGAGGGGCGGTACCAACGAAGCGAAAGACCTGCCGCCGGAAAGTTTCATCAAACCAGGCCAGTCTGTGGTAGAGACGATTACTGGCAGAGCGGAAATTATTGCTGAGAAACTCGAGCTTATTTTGAACAATCTGGCAAATTTTACTGCTGCAGGAAATCGCGAGAAATTTTTGGGTTTGATTGAAAATACCAGCCGGGCGCTGAATAATTTCGCTACGCTGCTGGATACCAATCAAACGCACTTGAATAATATAATTGCCAATTTTGACGATATTTCCGGAAATCTGGACACGCTCATTGTGAGCGCCAATTTTGCCGTGAATGACATTCGAAAAATAACACAATCAAACGAGTTAGTCAATACTGTGGGAAATCTGGAAAAGGTAAGCGGTCAACTGGCCGAGGCAGACCTGCGCAAGGTGATCAAAAAAATGGAAGATGCGCTGGAACAGACAAACCGCACATTCACCCATCTGGATTTGACGTTGCTAAAAAGCAGACACGACATTTTAAGCTCAACAGAAATTTTAAGAGAAAGTCTGGAATATTTCAACGAATTCACCAGGTTGATCAGCGAAAATCCGTCGCTGCTGCTTCGCAGTTCACCGCAGAAAGAAATTCGGGAGCGATAATAGCCATGAAGCAAAATCTTTTCAAAATAACCGCCATCGTTTTTGTCGTGTTGCTGGGTAGTTTGCTACCCCGTTGTGCGACAAAATCCATTCAAAGGCAATATTTCATTCTGGACTACAATCCGGTTCCGCGCGATAGCTCTCTGACTCTGAAAAAGCCTCTGCCCTATCGCGTGCTAGTACAGACCATGAAAATTCCCCGTACATTCGACCGCGTGAATATCGTGGTGCGCTACTCATCTCATCGATTGGATTATTATCGCTACCAGCTCTGGGCAATCAGGCCGCAAATTGTCATTTCCGACCTGATCGCGCGCCACATCCAGCGCTATCACATTTTCGAATCCTGCCAACGGGAATTCTTGGATGTCAGACCAGATTACGAAATAGTCGGCTCCATCGAAGCCATCGAGAAATTTGACAATCCAAATTACACGGCTGCGCATCTGGCGATGAAGCTTTACTTGCGAACATTTGATGGCTACGAGCCGGTTTTGACTCATGAATTTGACCGCGTCGAAGAAATGCCGGTTTTTCGCATGGAGCTTTTTGCCAAAAAATTGAGCGATATCGTTCAGGAAGAAACCGATAATTTCATTAGAAAAATAATCAAATATTTCAAAGAGCAAGAAAAAAAGAATCCGGAAAAACAACAACCGTAAAATAGAAATCACACATTCGAAATGGTAAAACAAACTCAGCTACTTCTCATTTTCCTCCTGCTTTTGCCAGCGACGGCGAGATTGCAGCAAAAAGCCTACAACTGGATCGCTCCGCCGCCAAAGGTTCAGCTTGATCAGGAGGGATTGGACGACATCAAAGGTCTGGGCAGACTATTTTTGCCGGCAATGACCAACTCCGATTTTGAACCGGTGTACACGGTAATGCAAGGCGATTCGATTGTCAAAGTAAAAAAAATGGGACGAAGTTTATTTCTGAAGCCGGGCAATTACACCGTTTATTTGGGTTCCGGAAATTTAAACCAAATGATCAAAAAGAATGTCACGCTCCAAGCGGAAGAAACTTTCATTTTGCAGCCGGATTGGTGCGGACTGACGATTCGCATCATCGACGAAGCGAGAAACTGGCTCAAGGAAGCTTACGAAATTTACCGGCTTCCGGAAGGCGAAGCTTTCGGCATTGGCTACGGCGCAGACGAACAATTGGGAGAAAATCCGCAGACGTGGATTCTTCGACCGGGCTTGTACAAAATTGTCAAATTGGGCGAACACGTCAACACTTACCTCAATTTTGCTACTGTGCGTCTGCTTTCTGGCGAACTCACACAGTACACGATCGTGGTAGACAGTGACACGAAAAACTTTATCGGCGCCGGAATTTTGCTTTCGGAGATTAAAAAACCGGGACTTTCGACATGGACAACTTATAGCGCGCTTTATGGGAGTTTTACGCTGAACAGGGCAAACAACGTCACTTCCCAGAACCAACAAACGAGCATGGCTTTTGTGGCGCAATTGGATTACAATATTAAATACAGCACCAATCGACACTTTTTCTTGTCGCGCGGCATCATCGAAGAAGGCTGGAACATGCAACGCAAGCAAAATACGTTCCGCAGCTATCTTGACAATGTGCGCTGGAAAAATACTTACATTTTCTATTTTTTGCCGGGTATCGGATTGTACGGGCGTTTTTTTCTGGAAACCAATTTATTCCAAACAACTTATTACTACGACAAACCGAAGACTATTCTGCTTTACGACGCAGCGGGGAAATTGCACATAAAACATTTGAACGTGGACAAAGTCGATGTCTCGCCCCATTTTTCGCCTCTTGAATTGAAAGAAGGACTGGGGCTCAATCTTTCTTTGATCCGATCCATGCGCGCCAATTTCAATGTTCGCTTTGGCATGGGCTATCGGCAAAACATCAACGCCGAATTGTACATTCAAAGCACGGAAAATGACACGACTTTTTATCAGAAAAATTCCGTTTACCAGCGCGGGCCCGAGGCGTCGCTGCTGGGCAATTACCGTATTTTTCGTAACATGATGATTACATCGGAATTAGACGTACTGGCGCCATCCGGAAAATATGACCGGCTGGTTTACGAATGGGAAAATAATATCAACTATCGTGTGTCCAAAAACATTTCTCTCGATTACACCATTCGTCTCAAACGCGATCCGTCCATTATTTCTTACGTCCAATCAGAACAAATTTTGTTGTTGCGCTATTCATTCATCTTATTTTAAGCCGGAAAATGATTGAAATTAACAGACAAGAAAACACCATTAAACTCAGCGGTGATTTAGCGACCCGCGAAATCAAATCTGCCTGGCGGTTTTTGAAAAAACAATTCGCCGCGATAGCGGAGCCGCGAATATTTCTCGATTTTTCAGAACTAAAATCCATCGACAGCGCCGGCGTGGCGTTTCTCGATGAAATCGTTTCCGTCACTGACAAGAAAATTGAATTCATCAACGTGCCCAAGCAGGTCGAGCGGGCAATTCAGGCATTTTCCACGCAAGAAACGCCGGAACCAGAGCCGCCGCGTTCCCCGATATTTTTTGAACGAATGGGTGATTTCGCAGTTCGAGTCTATCGCAACTCCTACTTGCTCTTGCTGCTCGCCGCGGACATTTTTTACTGGAGCGTCGCGGGAATTTTTCAGCACAAAGGCCAGCGGGAAGGCTCTTTTGTTCAACAGAGCCTGCTCATTGGCGTCAATGCTTTGCTCATTGTGGGGTTGATTTCTTTTCTCATCGGCCTCATTCTGGCGCTGCAATCCGCGGCGCAGCTCAGACAATTTGGCGCCAACATTTTTGTGGCAGACCTGATCGGCATCGCCATGCTGCGAGAAATGGGACCCATCATGACAGCCATCGTTGTCGCCGGAAGAAGCGGCTCTGCCATCGCCGCGGAAATCGCCACCATGGTCGTCACCGAAGAAATGGACGCGCTGAAAACAATGGCGCTCAATCCCATTCGGTTCGTAGTCGTTCCTAAATTTCACGCCATCACCGTCACGCTGCCGCTACTGACCATTTTTTCCGATCTCATCGGAATCATTGGCGGCTTCATCATCGGCTTGACCTACTTGCAATTGAGCGCCGCTGCATTTTTCAACGAATTATTGACCGTGCTCATTTTGAAAGATGTTTTTACCGGACTGATCAAAAGTGTCGTTTTCGCCTGGATCATCCTCATCGTCTCCTGCTACCAGGGTTTGCGCGTCAGTGGCGGCGCCGAAGGTGTGGGCAGAGCAACTACAGCTTCAGTTGTGGCGTCGATTTTCTTTGTCATTGTCGCTGATTCGATTCTGGGTTTGATTTTCTATTTCGGACAACCACTTACTTGAGCAAGGGCTATGGAACCGATTATTCGCGTCAGAGAGCTTGTCGCCAAATATGAAGAAAAAACGATATTGGACAATATCGACGTCGACATTTTTCCCAACGAAATCACAGTCATTTTGGGAAAAAGCGGCTGCGGTAAAACGACCTTGCTGAAAAATATCATCCGCCTCTACCAACCGCATTCGGGAAGAATCGAAATTTTCGGCGAAGATGTTACCTTCATGGAAGAAAAGGAATTCAACAAAATTCTCACGCGAATCGGAATGCTGTTTCAAAACGGCGCGTTGCTGAATTCCATCACCGTGGGCGAAAATATCGCCATTCCGCTGGAGCAGCACACAGACTTGCCCCCTTCCATCATCAGGCGGCTGGTACGAAAAAAACTAAATCTCGTTGACCTGGATCATGCCATGTACCTCTACCCCTCGCAACTGTCCGGAGGCATGCGCAAACGGGCAGCGCTCGCCAGAGCCATTTCCCTGGATCCGACAATTCTTTTCTGCGACGAACCTTCTGCCGGACTCGATCCGGTGACTGCCATTGGACTGGATCGTCTGCTGCTTAAATTGCGCGATTTGCTGAAAATGACGCTGGTGCTGGTCACGCACGAACTTGCCAGCATCCGCCGCATCGCCGACCGCATCATTTTTTTGGATGACGGCCAGGTTCTATTTTACGGCAAATTAGATGAGGCGTTGTCTTCTGACATTCCCGCCATAAAGGAGTTTTTTCATCCGGAGTAATTTTTTCGAATTTTTAAACAGAATCATTCATTGGCCCCAAACCTTTGAAAAACTGGCGCAAACAAATCCGCCAGAGGCGAATGAACATTTGTGGCAAACTACGATTGCAGCCAAACAGAAGCGTGATCGAACGTTGGTTTTGTGAGACAAAATTGTTTACCCCCTTCAGGGTTACATTCGCATTTTCCCGTATTTTCCTACACACGTTGAACGCCTAGGCGTTTGTATCCGTTGGGGGTGTAGCAAAAGCCTTTTGAAACCGCAGAGGACGCAAAGAATATTTTATTGAAAATCAATAAGTTAAAAAACACAAATATCCTTCGTGTCCTTCGTGGTTTTTACTAAATTTTTGACTTCTGGCACAGCACTGTTTAAAAAATGACCTTGCAAAAGACATCCCGCAGTTTCCAAATTGATGAAAAATTAGAGCCAAATTTAAGAGCGAATTCGATCTTTCTTTCCTTGCATTTTAAAAATAATTTCTTATATTTAAATAATCCAAATCAGACGCAGGCTCAAAACCTGCTCCTGATCTCTGCGAACGAAACCGTTGAAAGGTTAGAACGAAAATCAAAGCGAGGAATTCAATGGAATACAAGCAAGTCGCCGTAGTCATGGGCAGTACATCGGATAAGCC
>JAADFU010000046.1 GCA_013152715.1 Calditrichota bacterium | reverse complement strand
GGCGGTGCTTTTGTTCACATCAATTCAGGGAAGCAAATCCGGGATGCTGTGGAACAATGTCTGCATCCGACAAAAGAGATGATCGCCCGGGCGGATGAGTATCGGGAAAGATTCTTTTACAAATTGGACGGAAAAGCAACCGAGAGATTTGTGAATAAATTGGAAGAATTGTTTGAAGAAGGCGGACATGAAAATGATCCGGATGAAAAATGAAATATAAATGGAAATTAAGGAAAAATTAATGAAAGCAGTTATCATCGCTGCCGGAGCGGGAAGTCGTCTTGATAGCGAGGAGCCGAAAACTCTACTGCCATTCGGAGACGAGACCATTCTGGCGAATATTTTGAAAAATATTTCAAAAGCTGGAATCGATGAATTCGCAATTGTCGTTGGATTTCAGGCTCAGCATATCATTGATTATTTGAAGAAAAATGACTATTTTGGTTTTCAGATAGAATTTGTCAAAAATGATGAATGGAGACGCGGGAATGGCGTTTCCGTATTGGCTGCCAGAGATGCCGTGGGAGGAAATCCTTTTTTGTTGTCCATGTCCGACCACATCGTTTCCAGCAGCGCAATTGAACGGATTTTACGTCATCCGCGAGAAAATAATTTATTGCTCGTTGACCCGCGAGTTGATCAGATTTTTGATATTGATGATGCTACTAAAGTGGAAGTGAACGGCCGTTACATCTTGAATATCGGAAAAGAGATTCCAAAATATAATGCCATCGATTGCGGTATTTTTGTACTGGATCAGCGTTTTTTCACTGTGATGGACGAACAACAACGATCAGGAAAAGAATCAATAAGCGCCGGCGTGACAAAATTGATCGAAATGAGACAAATGGAAGCTGTTTTCATGGATGAAAATGACTTCTGGATCGATATTGATACTCCGGAATCATATCAGTTTGCATTGAAAGAGGAGAAGTATGGAAATCATCAAACTTGATCCCAAACATCCTGATTCGGACGATCTGGACAGAGGAGTCGCCATTATCGAGCGCGGTGGCGTGATCGGCTACCCTACGGATACAATTTACGGACTGGGAGCAGACGTCAATAATGATAAAGCCGTGGAAAGGGTGTTTGCCTTGAAAGAGAGGCAGAAAAGCAAGCCCATTCTCATTTTAGCCGCCTGGCTGGAGCAGGTGCAATCATTGACGGAATTCTTCCCGGAGCAGGCAAAAATTCTCGCGTCTCATTTCTGGCCCGGCCCTTTGACCATGGTTTTTCCGGCAGCCGCTCATGTCAATCCGTTGATTACGGGCAGCGTCGGTACCATCGGCGTGCGCATTCCGTCCCACCGTATTAGTCTGGAACTAATCAGGCGCAGCGGCGTTCCTATCACGTCCACGAGCGCGAATCTCGCCGGAGGACCTAATCCGACCAGCGCAGACGATGTCATTAAAACTTTCGGCGAAAAATTAGACGCCATCATCGACGCCGGGGCTTCGTCGACTTCGCTGCCGTCGACCGTGGTTTCCGTGGCTGGCTCGGAAATAAAAATTCTTCGCGAAGGAGCAATAGCCAGGGAAAAAATCGAACAGGTAATCGGAGAATTATGAGTAAACCATATCACATACTTTTTGTCTGTTCGGGCAATGCCTGCCGCAGTCCTATGGCTGAAGGATTGTTAAAGAAAAAATTGTACCCTGAATTTTTAAAAAAAGTAGAAATTGAATCAGCGGGGACTCTGGGTTTCATTGATTCACCAGCCACAGATTACGCCGTCAAAGCGGCAGAAGAAAAAGGAGTGGATATTTCTTCCCATAAATCGCAACCGCTGACAAGAGAGCTTGTAGATAAAACGGATCTCATTCTTGTCATGGCAAATCACCACAAAGATTTCATCAGAAATCATTTTCCCGATTCCATCGACAAAGTTTTTCTGCTGACCGAATTCGCGAAAGACGACCTGGAAGACAGACAGGATTTTCCTCCGATTCCCGATCCCATTGGAGAGACGCTGAGTTTTTACCGAAAAATCATCGAACAAATCGACCGGGAATTAGTCCGAATTTTAGCAATCTTAAGAGAACAAATCGAGGAGCAGAATAATGAAGAGACCAAATAGATGAAATGCCCGTTCCCGAAAAAATGCGAATTGCTGGTAATTTTTATGCTGCTGATTTTTCTCTCAATGCAGGGGAATTTATCCGCTCAAAACCAAAATCCGCTGCCGGATACAACTAAAACGAAAGCGGATACCACGCTTGCCGATACTTCAAAATCAAAATCAGAATCCGCGAAAATTGACAGTGCCATCGCCGGGGAAGATTTGCTAAACGAAAAATATGAAAGCAGGCCCACAGAATACGACACGACGAACAAAATCCTTTTGCCGCTCAATTTGAAAAAAGACAAATTCGCCTATTTCGACGCCAGCCAGTCCATTGATCGCGTCATTCCCAATAATGCTTTTGATGTCAAAGAAAAACTCACTTTTATCATTCGCTACGGCCCGATAAAAGCGGGGACTGCCATCATGTCAATCCCGAAAATTGTAGAAAAAATGGGCCGTCAATGCTACAAAATTCAGACCGAAGCCAGATCAAGCGCTTTTTTCTCCGCCTTTTTCAAAGTCAGAGACAAAATTATCTCCTACATGGATAAAAACGGACTTTTCAGTTGGGGATTTGAGAAACATCTGCGCGAGGGAAAATTTTCCTCGGATCGAGTTGTCGTTTACGACCAGTATCACGGCTGGGCAGTGACTAACAAAAAAGATAGTTTGCAAATTCCGCCCGACGTACACGATATTCTCACGTCTTTTTATTTCATCCGTACGCAAAAATTAGAGGTTGGGAAGTCTCTCTTTCTCGACAACCACGCGGACAATAAACTCTATCCATTGGAGGTCAAAGTTCACAAAAAAGAGCGAATCAGAGTTAAAGCCGGCACATTTGATTGCGTCGTGGTGGAGCCGATTTTGCGCGCCGAGGGACTTTTCAAAAGCAAAGGAAGATTATTGGTCTGGCTCACAGATGATGAGAGAAAAATTCCCGTGCAAATGAAAAGCAAAATTATCATCGGCTACATCACGGCTGAATTGAAAAAAATGGAAGGAGTGAAAAAGAAATAACATGTCCCGCTACCGCGAAATTGATTTGAGCAAAATCCGCACCTATTCCATCAAAGACAGACCGAGTAAAGTCAATGCCGGCGCGTTAGCCAAACCCTACAAAACAGGCATGAACATCAAAGAATTTATTTCATCCCTTCCGGAAATTCTCGTCGCTGCGGATTTTAAAAAATTAATCGAAAAAATCGTTACCGCTCACAAAGATGGCAAACAAATTATTCTTATGATGGGCGCCCACGTGATAAAATGCGGTTTGAGTCCTCTGATCATCCAACTGATGGAAAAAAACATCATTAAAACTCTTGCCCTGAACGGCGCCGGCATGATTCACGACACAGAGATGGCGTTCTGGGGCGCCACTTCCGAAGACGTGGAAACCGCTCTTGCCGACGGTAGTTTCGGCATGGTGAGAGAAACGCCGCATCACATTTTTGCCGCCGCCAAAAATGGAATCGCTAAAAAACTCGGCTTTGGCGAAGCTGCCGGAAAGTACATTCTGGATTCAGACGCTGATTTTAAACAGATCAGTCTTCTCGCTGAAGCCTATCGATTGCAAATTCCCGTGACTGTCCACGTGGCGATCGGAACGGACATCATTCACCAGCACCCGCAAATGGACGGCGCGATGATCGGTGCGCTCAGTTTTCGCGACTTCAAAATTTTCGCCCATCAGGTCAGTTTGCTCGACAAAGGCGCCGTTGTGCTCAACATCGGATCGGCAGTGCTGCTGCCGGAAGTTTTTCTGAAGGCGCTCACCATCGCGCGAAATTTAGGCCATCCGGCGCATGGTTTCGTTACCGCGAATTTCGACATGATTCGCCATTACAGGCCTCAGATGAACGTGGTTCACCGCCCGACAGTCACCGGCGGTAAAGGTTATTCTTTTACGGGACATCATGAAATCATGCTTCCTCTTTTGGCAGCCGCTATTCTGGAAGAAATCGAGTAGCGTAATATTTTATTTTTAAATCAGGACATTTTTTTTAAAAAAAGTATTGACAATTAAAAAAAAAATTTGTATGTTTGGGGCATAAAAACCCTAATTTTATTATCCGATTTTGTCATTTTGCATAATTTATGTAGCCTTTTTTTATATTAGAAAAAATTTCACACCTGATGTGGACTGTAATGAATCAGCAAGCTTCAGGACTATTTTGTTATGCTTAAAGACCAGGACGGAACAAAACTGGCTATTCATTTTTTTTCAGAAATAATAGCAGCTTGTCAAAAAACAGTCAAGATGGATGACGAGCAGATAGTAAAACACATTTCATGGTTTTCCTTCTCTAAGTTGGTTAGGCTTTTTGAGTAACAAGGCAAAAACTGAAGTGCCGGAAACACGGCGCTTCAGTTTTTTTATTTTTGAACAGAAAATTAAGTTGGAAAATCTAACTCACTTTAACTCAAAACATTAAAATTGTAAGGAGAGGTTCTTATGTCATTCGTTGATGAGATCATGGACCAAGTCAAAGCTAAGAACCCTGCCGAACCGGAATTCCATCAGGCAGTGCAGGAAGTTGTTGAATCTTTGGAATTAGTGATTGAAAGACATCCTGAATTTCGCAAAGCTAAAATTGTGGAAAGAATTATTGAGCCTGAACGCGTGATTATGTTTCGAGTACCCTGGACAGACGATCAAGGTGAAGTACATGTAAATCGTGGTTTCCGAATCGAGATGAACAGCGCGATTGGTCCTTACAAAGGCGGTTTGCGTTTTCATCCTTCTGTAACTTTGGGTATTTTGAAATTTTTGGCTTTCGAACAGGTCTTCAAAAATTCACTGACTACATTACCCATGGGCGGCGGCAAAGGTGGCTCTGATTTTGATCCCAAAGGTAAGAGCGACAATGAAGTCATGCGTTTCTGCCAAAGTTTCATGACTGAGCTTTTCCGTCACATTGGCCCAAATACTGACATTCCAGCCGGGGACATCGGTGTTGGCGGCCGTGAAATTGGATTTTTGTTCGGCATGTACAAAAAATTAAGAAATGAATTCACCGGCGTTCTGACCGGAAAAGGCCTCAACTGGGGTGGTTCCCTCATTCGTCCGGAAGCTACCGGTTATGGCGCTGTCTATTTTGCTCAGGAAATGCTGTCAACGCGGGGCGAAACGCTGGAAGGCAAAACCTGTCTGGTTTCCGGTTCCGGAAATGTGGCGCAGTACACCGTGGAAAAATTGCTGCAATTGGGCGCCAAGCCTGTCACGCTGTCTGATTCCAATGGCTACATCTACGATCCCGAAGGAATCGATGAGAAAAAAATAGCGTGGGTAATGGACTTGAAAAACGTGCGGCGCGGACGCATCAAAGAGTACGTCGAGCAATTCAAATCGGCAACCTACACCGCGGCAGATCCGTCTCTGAATCACAATCCGCTCTGGGATCACAAAGCCGACTGTGCATTTCCGTCAGCGACGCAGAATGAAATCAATGGCAAAGACGCCGAAAATCTCATTAAGAACGGCGTTTACGTCGTATCTGAAGGCGCAAACATGCCCACGACTCTGGACGGGGTGAAAGTTTTCCTCGACAAAAAAATTCTGTACGGTCCGGGCAAAGCAGCCAATGCCGGCGGCGTGGCAGTTTCTGGGCTGGAAATGTCTCAGAACAGCCTGCGTCTGTCTTGGTCGCGCGAGGAAGTTGACAAACGGTTGCACGGAATCATGAAGAGCATCCATAAAGCCAGCGTGGAAGCAGCGGAAGCTTACGGCGCTCCGGGCAATTACGTCAATGGCGCCAACATCGCCGGATTCCTGAAAGTTGCCCGCGCGATGATGGATCAGGGTGTGTGCTAACTTTGGGATTCATTTTTGACTTCACGAAGGGCGTCATTTGGCGCCCTTTTTTTTTCTCAATTGGCCTCTTGGAAAAATTCATTTCTCGCCGCTATTTGGCAGATGATATTTCATATTTGAATAATTTTGCTTGCATTAAATAAAGAATAAAGCTATATTTTAACCGAATAGAAAACTCATTAAACGAACAGTATACGAAGAATCCGCCATGTTTCAAAAAGACGATAGCCGCTACCGAATACAACAATATGAGCCACGATTTCAGGATTTTTTTGACCTGATGCCGCATCACATTCGGGAAATTTTGCTCGTTTCCAGTCTCTACGATTCCTTCATTCTGGAAGAAGACGGGCAATTGGGCGAAAATCTGTACGCTGATTATTTCGACCTGCAACTTTCTTACGCTCCGAGAATCACGCGCGTATCGACTGGCGAACAGGCGCTGCAGGAAGTCAAAGACCGAAAATTTGATCTGGTGATTTCCATGTTGCGATTGAGCGACATGGATGTTTTTACTGTGGCGAAAAAAATCAAAAAAATCGACAAAGATTTGCCGGTTGTGCTTTTGGCGTACCAGTCGGACATCATGGCGCATGCCGCTGATCCGGTGGCCCACCCGGAAATAGACCGGACTTTTATTTGGAGCGGCGACACAAAGATTCTGCTTGCCATCACGAAGCTTTTTGAAGACAAAAAGAATGTCGCGCATGACATCGAATATGGCGATGTGCGCGTCATTATTATCGTGGAAAATTCCCGGCGATATTATTCGCTTTTTTTACCGATCATCTACACAGAAATTATGAAACAGACCCAGGCGCTCATCGCCGAAGGTTTGAACGAAATGCACAGACAACTGCGGCGGCGCGCTCGACCAAAAATTTTATTGGCAGAGACCTACGAAGAAGCCTTTGGCCTCTACCAGAAATATCAAAACAATGTACTCGGCATCATTTCAGACATTAGTTATTATCACCACGGACGAATGGATCCAGATGCCGGATTCAAATTAGCGCAGAAAATTCGCGCCTCAGATCCGGAGTTGCCTTTGCTGCTCATGTCCACCCAGACACAAAATGCGCAAAAGGCCGAAAAATCTCATGTGAGTTTTTTAAACAAAAACTCGAATAGTTTGCTGTTGGAGCTGCGCCATTTTATCAAAGGACAATTGGGGTTCGGCGATTTCATTTTCCGAGTGCCCAATGGAAAAGAAATAGGCCGGGCAAAAAATTTGAAAGAATTAGAAAATTTGTTAGCCACCGTTCCCGACGACTCCATTGCGTACCATGCCTCGCGAAACCATTTTTCCAACTGGCTGATGGCGCGGACCGAATTTGCGCTGGCGCAAAAATTGCGTCCGAAAAAAATCTCTGATTTTGAAAATATTCAACAAGTCAGACAGCATTTGATCGAGTCAATTTCTCAATTGAGAAAATCAAAACAACGCGGCGTTATCGTTGAATTTTCCCGTTCACGATTTGATCAGGAAAGCGCTTTTGTCAAATTTTCCAGCGGGTCCCTCGGCGGAAAAGCGCGCGGTATCGCTTTCATTCGCGCACTGTTGGACAAAAGTCCGACGCGAAAAAATTTTCCCGATATCGAAATCAAAGTCCCGCGCACGGATGTCATTGGCACCGACTTTTTTGACGAATTTCTCGATGTCAACAACCTTCGCCAACTTGCCATTGAAAGCGACAACGACGACGACATCGCGCGAGCGTTTCTCAAAAAGAAACTGCCTAAAACTCTCATGGAAAATCTGAAATTTTATTTGCAGCACGTCAATTATCCGCTGGCAATTCGATCATCGAGTTTGCTGGAAGATTCTCAATTTCAGCCTTTTGCCGGACTTTATTCCACTTACATGATTCCCAATAACGACCCGGACATAAAAGTTCGCTTGCAGCAATTGTCAGACGCCGTCAAACTGGTTTACGCGTCCACCTTCTACCAATCTCCCAAAGCGTACATCAAATCTCTTTCGCGCAGCATTGAAGAAGAAAAGATGGCGGTGATCATCCAGCAAGTGGTGGGAAAACGGCACGCCGATTTGTTTTATCCCAATTTTTCCGGAGTCGCCCAATCGTACAATTTTTACCCTATTTCCTATCAAAAGCCAGACGACGGCGTCGCGATGGTCGCGCTGGGATTAGGAAAAATAATTGTCGACGCCGGCAAAGCGCTTCGCTTCTGCCCGCGCTATCCCAATGTGCTGCCGCAATTTTCCACTCCCGAAGAAATTCTGGAGAATTCTCAACGTGAATTCTTTGCATTGAATTTGGGGCAATCTAATCTTGCACTCACTCGAGATGAAAATAGCACCTTGACGCTGGAAAATTTGGACACCGCGGAAAAGCAGGGAACGCTCTCCCCCATCGGCGGTGTCTATTCTGTGAATAACAACATCATTTACGACGGCATTTACGAGCAAGGCCCCAGAGTGATCACATTCTCGCACATTCTGAAATCCGATCTGTTCCCGCTCGCGTCAATATTGAACGATTTGTTAGAAATTGGCAGATTGGGAATGGGCTGCGCTGTGCAGATCGAGTTCGCCGTCAATTTCAGACAACGCGCCGAAGAAAAAGACGAATTCTACTTTTTGCAAATCAGGCCTATGGTTCACGGCTACGAGGAATCTGATGTCAAAGTTGACAACATTCCCCGCGAGCGCATCATGTGCGCTACTTCCAACGCCTTGGGAAATGGCGTCACGTCAAACATTTCTGACATCATTTATGTCAAGCCGGAAAATTTTTCAGCGATGAACACAGTGAAAATGAAATTGGAAATCAATAAAATCAATAGTCTGTTAGTCGAACAAGGAAGAAATTACATTCTGATCGGCCCCGGACGCTGGGGAAGTTCTGATCATTTTCTGGGGATTCCTGTCGCCTGGGAAAATATCTCCAACGTCAAACTGCTCGTGGAGACCGACCTCGACGGCTTTAAAGTCGAACCTTCACAAGGGACACATTTTTTTCAAAACATCACTTCGTTTTACATCGGATATTTCAATGTCCGGCAATTCAGAAAAGATAGTTTCATCGACTGGAATTGGCTGGACAGCCTGCCTGCAGAAAATGAGACGGATTTTGTGCGCCACATCCGGCTCGACGCGCCAATGGAAATTCGCATCGATGGCCGAAGCAGAAAGGGAGTAATCTTAAAGCCGGAGAAAAAATAATTTTTTTTGGAACAGGCTAAATTTTCCTTGCTATTTTCAAAAATTTTCTTATATTTGTGCTCGTTTTTGTACCTTATTTATTTAGCCTGACGTTATCAAAAACATTATTTTATTCTTTATTTTTATTCTTTTGCAGTATTTTATTATGAAAATTTTTAATTTTAATATTGATAAAAAATCAAAGTTCAGGGAGAGTTGAATAATGGACTTCTATGCAGAATCGTCCGCAAAGACAGGTTTGAGCGTTGAAAATATCAAAGAAATTGAAAAGCTCATTCGGCAACGAGGCAATTTCAAAGAAGAAAAAGTGAGAAACGGGATTTATCATTTTTGCTGTAAGTTGGGAATGCACCCGCACTATTTTCGCACTACCCCCATTGAATCCATTGCCAGCCACATCGAGGCGATTTTGGCCGCGGAAATCGTGGCAAAAAATCGCGGCAGCAATCAATTGGACGTCGATTTTGTCAGCGAGCAGCAGGATTCCGCCATGTACCTGGTGAACGACGACCACGAAAAAGCCATCGAAATTGAGCGTCGTCTGGAGAATGCTTTCCCCGATTACCGCTTGCAAAGTTACCGCACACCGGGAATCGATCTGGATTCGCATTTTCGCAGCTACTTTGTAGAGCGGCCTGTTTACGCCGTGCCGGACGCGCCATTTGACGAAATAGACGTTGACAAGGTCGCCGCGCGCCAATTTCTGGAATCAACAACCAGGGAAGCCAAAGACCGCTACCAGCGCGTGTTGAAAGAATCCTACAATTGGCTGCAACCCTACATTAACGTCACCGATAACGTGCGCGACGAAATTCGATTTATGATTTCCGTGCCCATGGAAGGAAGCCGCCGCTTCATTTCCGGAATTTCTGACATCATCAATTATTACGGACTGGTTAGCAAACACAAATACGCCGAGCCTTTTTCCAACGGCCGGCTGATCATTTCCATCTATCTCGACGCCGAAAGCACCCGCCCGCACATCGAAAATATGGCCAACGACTTCAGTCTGATTTACATCAATCCGGAAAATGAACTCTCGCCGCTGATCCGGCAAAACCTGCTCTCGGTTCACGAAGCATTTTACGCCGCCAGCGCCTGGAAATTTACCCATCAATTCCTCACCAGTTTCAACATCGAGTATACGGCGCTGAGAAATGCAGTTGTCGATCGGCCGGAATTGATGGACATTTTGAATACGCTGCGGACGCGGCTGGTGAAAGACGCTTTTACGGAAGCGCGGATTTTGCAAACGATTTTTGATTATCCCGAAGAAATAAAAAAACTCTATCGCAATTTTCACAATAAATTTCATCCGCAGGAAACTTTTGCACCGGAGAAAATTGAATCTTTTTCAGAAACTGCGGCTCATGAAATCGATCGGGATATTCTGAAATTTTTCAATCTGTTCAACCAAGCGGCGCTGAAAACAAATTTTTACAAACGCTCAAAAACATCGCTCTCTTTTCGGCTCGATCCGACGCTGTTTCTGGACACCATCGGGTACCCGGACAAACCGTTTGGCATTTTCATGATTTTGGGAAAAGAATTCCGCGGCTTTCACGTTCGCTTCCGCGACATTGCCCGCGGCGGCGTTCGCATCGTTCGTTCGCGCGACGCGGAAAATTACGACCAAAATTCCGATTTTATCTTTGATGAAAATTACAATTTGGCCTCCACGCAACAGCGCAAAAATAAAGACATTCCCGAAGGCGGCTCCAAAGGGACGATCTTGCTGAATCTGGCTTACCAAAACAACGGCGAAGCCGCATTTCAGAAATACGTGGATGGTTTGCTGGATTTGATTTTGCCCAATGAAGAGATCAAAAATTACTACAGCAAAGAAGAAATTCTCTTTCTGGGTCCGGACGAAGGCACTGCCGACGTTATGAGTTGGGCGTCGCAGCGCGCGCGGCGTCGAAATTATCCGTTCTGGAAAGCATTCTCCACCGGCAAACCGCTTTCCGAAGGCGGCATTCCGCACGATGTTTACGGAATGACAACTAATTCGGTGCATGAATACGTGCTGCGCATGCTGAAAAAAATGGGGCTCAAAGAGGAAAATATCACCAAAGTACAAACCGGCGGCCCTGACGGCGACCTGGGCAGCAATGAAATTTTGATTTCAAAGGATAAAACGCTGTGCATCATCGACGGCAGCGGCGTGCTATTTGATCCCAATGGATTGGATCGAAAAGAATTGATCAAACTGGCAAAGAAGCGCGTCATGGCGGACAATTTCGATCAATCAAAATTGTCATCAGCGGGTTTTTTCGTCCACATCAATGACGTTGACAAAAAATTGCCCGACGGCACCGTGGTCAAAAGCGGGCTTGATTTTCGCAATACATTTCATCTGAATCCGCGCTTCAAAGCCGATCTTTTCGTGCCTTGCGGCGGCCGCCCCAAATCAATTAACATCCAGAATTGGAAACAACTGCTCGACGAAGAAGGACGTCCGGCATTCAAGTTTATTGTCGAAGGCGCCAATTTATTCATCACACAGCCGGCGCGACTGGCTCTGGAGGAAAAAGGCGTCATCATCATCAAGGACGCTTCCGCCAATAAAGGCGGCGTCACTTCTTCGTCGCTGGAAGTTTTGGGCGCTCTGGCACTCACAGACGATGAATATGAGAAATTGCTCTGCGTGAAAGACGGGAAAATACCGGAATTTCGCAAAGCCTACGTGGCAGATGTGCTGAATATCATTCGCAAAAATGCGCGGCTGGAATTTGATGCGCTGTGGCGCGAACACCAGAAAACGAAAAAGCCGCTCTCCATTCTCTCGGATGAATTGAGCAACAAAATAAATAATGTCACCGATTCCATCCATCGTTCGGAACTGTGGAAAAATTCAGCGCTGCTGCACGCAGTGGTCGAATTCCACTGTCCGCCGACGTTAGTGAAAAAAATCGGCGTAGAAAAAATCATCCAGCGCGTGCCTAAAAATTACCTGCGCGCCATTGTCTCGTCCTATCTGGCGAGCCACTACGTTTACGAATTCGGTCTCCATGCCGATGAGATTGATTTCCACCAATATCTGGGAAGATTTGGGTGCTGATAATATTTTGATGAATCAGAAGAAGCCAGTCGAGAGTTCGGCTGGCTTGTTTATAGTTTCTCAATTTCCTTCGATTTAGAAAAAAGCCGATTGACAATTTTGTTCTTGAAGTCCGTAAATGGGGCAGGGAATTTATGTCGTTGGGTTGGATTACTACACAGGTTTCATCGTCAATACGGGCGAACAAGTATGGTTTATTCACTCATCTTACATGGAACCGCTGAAAGTGATAAAAAAATTAGCATTAGAATCCGCCATTCTCAAATCTTCAAATTATCGCGTTTTCGGAGAACTAACAGCGACGATGCTTTAGTCTTGAAATGGCTCGAAGGAGAGCGGGTTTAGGGATAAATTTCAGAAAAATAGAGGAACCTTGATATACTCTCTTTAGTATAAAAATAAAATGTTCAGCAAATTTAGCCGAAAGGATATTACTACTAAATTGCTATGGTTTTTCCTCAATAAATATCAAATTAAACAAAATTCAGAGGAGTAAACCGTCATGAAACATATTAAGATTTCTGCATTCCTTCTTCTTTCTCTTTCGCTTCTTTTTGTTCATTGCTCTGAAAAGTCCCCTACAATTCCCGACAGTTTCAAATTGCTTCCACAATCCGACATTTCCCTCATGCTCGCCAACTGGCACGATTGTTCCATCCCAGCTTCTTCAAACAAAAACTTACAATCGCGGGGAGAACTACTGTGGTACAATCCGTATTGCCAGGTTTTGATTAACGATATCTGGCCTACGATTGAAGTAACTCCCGAGACTATTCACCGTGTCCAGGTCCTGCATCTTTATTTTGATCCCGAACAAAATATTTCTGACGCGGCAGACTCTTGGAATGGCATTATGTTCTATCTCGATGAAGAAACCAGGGATAAAATCGTTTCCTCTGACAGGCTTGAAATAACTGTCAAAGGAGATAAAGGTCGGCTTCATTTTGATTTCGGCGAAATTTCCGAAGATGTTATTCCTGACGGAAAATTAAATTCGGAAGATTTGCCAATTTATGGCATACGCAACGGTGTTCTCGACAATGGAGAAGACATCGGACTGGATGGTATGGCAGGAAGCAATGATTTCTGGGATATTAATGCAAATGGCATAAAAGATGATTTTGAGCCGTATAGCAACGACGACTGGGAAATGCAGGAAAATACTGGCTGTGATGATATCCCAAAAACATGCCGCACAGAAGGAAATCTGCAATTAGATACTGAAGACCTCAACGGAAATGATAGATTAGATACACTCAACAACTACAGCGAATATATTTTAAATCTCGATAAATCACGCGCCGATACTGCCTTGATAATCAGAACGTTGCCGACAAATGAACAAAAGGGCTGGTTCACATACAGCATCGATTTAAAAAACCCGGCTGTTATTATTCACAGCGCGCCGGCCTGGGATACGCGATCTGTCAGAATTTGGATTGACGGGTTAGAGTCAGCTTCGCACATTGAAATTGCAGCGATGGTTTTGAAGTAAAAGTACAAAATAAGCAGCATTATCAGTCGAAACGCTGCTTATTTTTCTTTTTAAAATTATTCTAATCTTTTTCTTTAATTCGATTCAACGCATCCAGCCGCTCCGTCGCTTTTTTGATGTACTCTTTCGTGCTTTTGTGATTGGGGTCGATGGCTAAAATTTTGTTCCACACCTGAATCGCGGAATGGTAATCTCCTTCGGAATAGCTCACCATGCCTTCGTTGAACAATTGCTCGACGCGATCTTTCAATTTTGTTTCACATTTTTTCAGATAATCGGCAGCGACTTTGTCATTGGGTTCTTTGGCTAAAATTTCCCGGTAAATTTTTCGCGCTGTCAAGAAATCACCTTTGGTAAAAGCCTGCTTACCCTTTTCGTGCAAATTTTGTCGGCTAATGCTGGCGTATGCCTGAGACTGCAAGGTTTGCGCCGCTGCATGATTCGCGTCGACTGACAGAATGTAATTGCATTCTTCGAGCGCTTTCTCGTAATTTTTTTGATTAAAATATTGTTTCGCCTGCTGATAGCGCTTACCCAATGCAGAGTTTAATTCGTTACGCGCGCGTCGCAGATGATTTCTCGCGCCGCGATGTGACGGATCGATGGACAGAATTTCCGTGAAGGCGTCAATCGCTCCCTGCCAGTTCCCCTTATTGAACAACTGCCGCGCCTTCTGATATTTGCTCTCAACTACCGCGGAAATATAGCGGTGAAGATACGACACCTTTTCGCGAGCGTAACTATTATTCTCGTCTAATTCCAAAATTCGGCGATAACGATTATTGGCTTTGACAAATAAATTTTGTCGCTCAAATTTTTTTGCATCCCGAAGCAATTTGCTAATGCGTTGTTTGTTCTCCTGCAAGCGGTCCTGCGCCGATTTTTTGTATCGTTGCGCCTCTTTGTCGGCGGGGTTCAGCGCCAAAGCCCTGGTAAACTCTTCTATTGCCCGTTTGTAGCGTTTTTGATTGTAATAGCCTAATCCGCGATAATAATACTCGCTGAAAGTGTAAGTTTTAATGCTGTCAATCTTTGCCATGTATTTCGCCGCGCCGGCATGGTTGGCGTTGACTGCTAATATTTTGGAGAACATCGTTTCGGCTTGATTGATGTTATTCTTTTCATACAAAGAAACGCCTTTGGAAAAAATATCTTCCAGGTAATTGGATAATCTGGGCGCCAATGATTTTAAGTGGTGCAGCGTCTTTTTGTGTCGGGGATTGATGTTCAGCGCCTGCCGGTAGGCTTGAAATGCGGTCGCGTACCAGCCCTTTTCTTCAAATTTTTGTCCGATGGCAAAAAGCGAATCAATGGTTTTCTTCTGGCGATTCACTTTTTCCTGCAAAACCGAGACAACAAGATTGATTGTTTCATCCACTGGGTCGTACACCAACGCTTTTTGATAGGCTTTCAGACCTTCAAACAGATCGTTCTCTTTCACTAATTTTGTCCCCAGCAGCCGATATTGCTGCGCCTGCGTTTTTTCATCCGCGCCAAAAATCACTCCCAGGGACACATTCATCATCCGGTTTTTGTCGTTATAACTAAAATCCAAACGAGTCCCGAACAAGCGAACGCTCAGCCCGACAGTCGTTTCTTTGGCGTTGAAATCTTTCATGCCAACCAGCAAGTCGACATTTTTGAGCAATTGAGTCGATGCACCGAGGAAAAAATTTGACCCGCCATTTCTGATGTGCCACGCGAGATGAAAATAATAATTGTAGCTAAAGGGTCTGACTGCTGCCCCCAGGCGCAATTCGTGATTTTTTTCTTTGCCGGCAAGAGGAATATTGTAAAATACGAGGCCAAAACTCACACGGTCTTTTATTTGGGACGAATGCAAGAATTGCCAGAACCATGATTGCTGCTGTTTTTGAAACTGAAACCGGGGAGATGGACGATAAAATATTCCCACACTAAAACTTGAGCCAACCGAACCGGTGTCGCTTTTGGAAATATTAAAATTACCGCCCACTGAAAAATCCGAATGCAAACGGTAACCCATACCCAGCGACGCCACTGTGGCGTTTGGGAAATAGACCGAGTGTGGCAAAATATTCACGCCAATTCCGATTTTTGGCGGGAAAAAGCGCGTAAATCCCAAAAAATCGATTTGCGAACGATCGTTAACGTTCAAAAGAACCTGATCGCTCAGCATCATCGTCAGAGCCGCAGGATTCCACATCACCACCGACGCATCTCCGGGAAAAGCGATGGCGGATCCGCCGAGAGCTTTTGACGCCGCGCCGGGGACAAATTCGGAAAAATTTGTCTGCGAAAATAGTTGAGATTGGAAAAGCGCCCAGCATAACAGTAGTTGTATCGTGAAAATGCGTTTCATATCCTTGAAGAATCTCTCTCAATGCAATCGAGTCAATAAAATTTTTTCTTGTGAGCCAACCCTAATTCATGAGTGCAAACGAGGCATTGTCCGTTTCAGGTTATTCATGTCTCTCAACAGCGCCAAAATAGCATCCCGCATAATAACTATTGAACGCAAAAAGCCAGCCACATCTCCATGCCAGAAAATTCTGATTTCTAATAAGGATGAAGCAATTTGTCAATAGTGGATTTCGCATATTTCAACAGGCTCATCCCTGCCTTTGATCGGAATCGACCCTAAGTTTTTAGCAGGGTACAGCGGCTTGATTTTTTGAAATAATTGAAAAGAAGTGATAATTTGCCCGGATTTCGCAACGTCGCAGAAACGCGATGCTAAATTCACCGCGTCGCCCACCACCGTGTAATCCATTCGGTCTTTGGAGCCGATATTGCCGATAACGGCATGTCCGACATTAATTCCTATGCCGACAGTGAGAATTTGCATATTTTCACTGTTTCGAGTTTCGTTAAGCTCTCCAATTGCTTTTTGAATCGTCACTGCCGCTTCGATTAAATTTTCGTAGCGATGCACACCCTCGAAAACTGCCATCACCTGATCGCCCATAAATTTGTCCACGGCGCCGTCGTAGCGTTCGATAATTCGCGCCTGCAAATCGAGATAGACATTGACGACTTCAACGACGATCTCCGGCGGATGGTGCTGGGCGAAACCGGAAAAATCCCGCACATCGGAAAACAGCAGCGCCACTTCTCGATTCTGACTGGTGACGGACTCATCGTTGGCAAAAAGATAGCGTTTGATCATTTTGCGCGTAATCGGCGACACAAATTTTTGCATGTGCAATTTTTCTTTAAGATGCATTACCATGTTATTAAATTCGCGCGCCAGTTGCCCTAATTCGTCATTTGATTTAACGGAAATTTTGACGTTCAGGTTTCCCCTGCCAATTTGCCGCGCCCCCTCGGATAATTCCAAAATCTGCTTCACCATTCGGTCGGAGAGGAAATAGATTCCCAAAATTGAACCCAGCGTGACGAGGAAAGCAATAGTGTAAATTATTTTTTTCGCCTCTTTGATCGGCGCCAATGCCACATCTTTGGAAAAACCAATGCCGGCGACTCCCAAAAATACGTCTTTTTTCTGGCCGCTGGCGTCTTTGCTCATGGCAAAAATGGGATAATAATACTCATAATGCGTCTCTGTCTCTCTTTGCGTAATGTCTTTGATGGACAGCAAAAACTGCTTTTGCTTGTCGCTGAAATATGTGCGGTCGCTTTCTGTAAATTTAATATTTGTATGAGCGACGCAATCGCCGTCTCTATTCATCACCCAAGCGTAATCCAATCCCGTGATATTTTTTTGTTTGATGTACAACACGGAAATCTTGATTTCATCGTAATTATTCATCAACAGATTATCTTTGATGTCATAAGAAGAAAGATATTGGACAGTCAAATTGCAGATTTCCTCGAGCTTAGATTTCAGCAGTCGTTTTTCGGTTTGCTGAAAGATTAGGCTAAGCACGACAATGACGGTGAAAACCACGCCGCCAATAATGATGCTCAATTTTCTGCGCAATGGAAACGAAACGAACTGATTTTTCAAATAGGCGTACAGTGCGAAAAATTTTTCCTGCAGCATTTGAAAAAAGGAGCCAATCAGTCTGGGAAAAATAGCGACTCTCTCACCCAACCACGTAGAAGATATTTTGAGCGCGTTTAACAATCCATCTTTTCCCCAAATTCCCATAAGGAACACATCCTCCCCGTAAAAGCTGGCTCTGGTGTGTGAAAGAACCAACTCGTTCATTGAAATAAATTCCGCCGGTTCGATTGTCAATCGATAATTTCTATTTTGATATCTTGCATCGGTTGATTGTGTTTTTCCGATTCCTTGAGATCGTTCAGATAGCGGATCAAGAAAATTAAAATCAAGATCAGAATGACCAAAGCAATTGGCGATCGTTTCGGCGTTTTTTTTCGCGGTCGTAAACGCCGAAATTGAATCCGCGGTTTGTCCTCTGATTCTTCTTCAGGATGATAGAAACGCGGTTTATATTCGAATTGCCTTGTTGTCGGATTTTTCAGAAACACTTTCTCATCCCAAAGCTAAATTTTTAGCCATTTAGTTTGGACGACACTTTACAATTTAATCAATAAACTCAATTTAAAAATAACGAAAAAGTTTCTAATAATCAAGGCTTTTTTCATTATTCCTGGCAAAACTCACTGTTCTTTTTCCCAGAATTCACTTCTTCAACTCGTTGTCATCGGGAACAATCCACGGGCGTGCTCCGTTAAATAAAAAAATTCCGAAGGGGTGGCCGGATGGTCTGAGAGCATACCCTTGGAACCTGACCTGGGTAATACCAGCGGAGGGATTCGGAATTCCAGCGTATTCCCGCTGAAATCCCAACTCCAGCGAACAGTGATGCTCACCAAAATCCATTCGGTTCCTCCCTTACAAATAACAACTTCAACACACTAATATTTGTAAGGAGGGCTGAAAATGAAACCAACCCAAAAACTTCTCGTACGCTATTTCCTGTCTGGCGCATTGCTTTTTTTATTTTCCGCCAATCTATTTTCTCAGGTCACAGAAATCAGTGGCACAGTTAAAGACAAAATCAGCGGACATGCGCTCGCCGGCGCTAATGTCGTCGTAGAAGGCACGGGTTCCGGCGCCATGACTGACCAGAACGGAAAATTCCGCCTGGATATTCCGGACGGCAAATATGTCATCAGCGTCAGTTTCATCGGCTACGAAATTGCTAAAAAATCTGTTGAAATCAGCGGACAACCATTGCCGTTGAATTTTGCCCTCAAACCGACCGTTATTCCCGGGCAGGAAGTCGTCGTTACTGGCACGAGAGCAGTAGCGCGCAAAACGCCGGTGGCATTTGTCGACGTGCCGCGGACTGAAATTCAGCAACGATATTGGGCACAAGACGTACCCATGTTGCTATCCGAGGTGCCTGGAATTTACGCCTATTCCGACGCCGGAAACGGCATTGGCTACACCTATTTGAAAATCCGCGGCTTCGACCAAAAGCGCGTGTCTGTGATGATCAACGGCATTCCTCTGAACGATCCGGAAGATCATCAGGTGTACTGGGTCGACATGCCTGATCTGCTCGCTTCGGTGCACGATGTCCAAATTCAGCGCGGCGTCGGGAGTTCGCTGTACGGGACTTCATCTTTTGGCGGTACAGTCAATATTCAGACCACGCAACTGAACATGCCGCGCCAAATTTTAGCAACGACCGGCTTTGGCAGTTACAACACACAAAAGTATTCGCTTAATTTGCACTCCGGGCTCATTGACAACCAGTACGCAATTTCAGCGAGATTTTCCAAAGTAACCACCGACGGCTATCGCGACAATTCCGCGGTGGACATGTGGTCCTATTTTCTCAGCGCTGCCAGGTACACGCTGAATACCAGCACTTTCATCAACATCTACGGCGGGTCTGAGTTGACTCACGCGGCATGGGAAGCCTCGCCGGAAAGTGAACTCAAAAAAAACCACCGTCACAATCCGTATACTTACAAAAACGCCGTGGACAATTTCTCTCAACCGCATTACGAATTGCATCATCAGTGGTCAATTTCTGACAATTTAAGCTGGAACAATTCGCTTTATTACATTCACGGTGAAGGATATTATGAAAATTTTAAATCAAACAAAAAATTGTATGATTTTGGTTTAGAGCCATTTTATTTGCCAGATTCCACGCTGGTCAAGCGCACCAACCTCGTCCGCCAGAAATGGGTCGAAAAAAATCACCGAGGCGTCATCTCCAAATTGGATTGGGAACACAAAAATGGCTCTTTCAGCGCTGGCATTGACGGTTATCTATTTGACAGCAACCACTGGGGAAAAATTGTCTGGGCGGCACAACTGCCACCCGGGACAAATCCGGAAGACAATTATTACCAATACGGTGGTGACAAAAAAATGATCACTTTTTTTGTGCACGAACTCTACCGGCTCAATAAAAAGACCACGCTCATGGCTGACCTGAACTGGCAGTTGCAAAAATATCAGTTTGAGCAAAAAGAAGTCGGGCATTTCCGCGGCGCCGATCGCCATTTCTACGAAGTGAAATATTCATTTTTCAATCCGCGCGTCGGCGTCAATTACAACATGACCGAAAAAATCAATGTTTTTGCCAACATCTCCACCGCGCACCGCGAGCCGTCGGACGACGACCTTTTTGACATCTGGCAAGGGCCGGATGACATCGGCGTCGCGCCACTTTTTTCAAAGGCAGATACCGTCAAAAAAGCAAACGGCAAAGTGGATCATCTGCAATGGAGCGAACCGCTCACCAAGCCGGAATCGCTGCTGGATTTCGAGCTCGGCGCCGGCTACTCAGGCAGTGAAGTCAAATTTAAACTGAACGCCTACTGGATGGATTTCCGCAACGAAATTGTTCCCTACAGTCAGGTTGACAAAGACGGTTTCCCCATCAAAGGCAATGCCGACCACACAACGCATCGGGGAGTCGAAGGAAATTTCGCTTTGAAATTAGGCAAAGGATTTACGTTATCAGGAGCTGCCGCATTGAGTCAAAATTATTTTAAAAAATTTACTCAATACGAAGCCGAATACGATGCTGATTGGAATTTTGTGGGAACAAAAAAAATCGATTTCAACGGCAAAACCATCGCCGGCTTTCCGGGAACAATGGCTAACCTGAGGCTGTCTTACAATAACGGCGGATTTGCCAGCCATATTTTCTTTCAACTTATCGGCAAACAGTATCTGGACAACAACGAACTTGACGAACGCTCCATTTCTGCCTATTCACTGTTGAATCTTTATTTCTCTTATCGCTTACAAAATTTTCTGGGACTGAGCGGATTGAAATTCAACTTCTGGCTGAACAACGCGCTCGACAAAAAATATGAAACCGCCGGTTACTACGATAGTTGGTACGGTGAAAATTACCTCTGGCCTGGCGCCGAACGGAATTTCTTTGTCGGAATTGAGACGGAACTATAAAAACAAGCTCCCCGTCACTCACCAGACGGGGGAAACTCTAACCCCGAAGACAGACAGCGCCCATGTTCAAATTGCGTATTCCTGACGCACTGATTGTCCTGATCTATCTGGCTTTTGTTCTTTACGTTGGATTTCAACTCTGGCGGAAAGAAAAAAAGAGCGACGCCACGTCCTTTCTGCTCGCCGGACGACGACTTACTCTTCCCTCTTTTGTCGCTACGCTCGTTTCCACATGGTACGGCGGGATTTTAGGTGTCGGGGAGTACTCGTACAAATACGGCATTTCCAACTGGCTCGTTTTCGGGGTTCCCTATTACGTCGCTGCGCTGATTTTCGGCATTTTTATTGCCAAAAAAGCGCGTTCCAGGCAGCTATTCACCATTCCGGATCAGTTAGAAAAAGCCTACGGCAAAACCGTTTCTCTGATCGGCGCTTTTTTTGTTTTCGTCATGACCGTGCCGGCGGCCTACATTTTGATGCTGGCAGTGCTCTTCAAATTTTTGTTTGGTTTCTCTTTGTTAGTGGGACTTATTTTAGGCACGACGATTTCCACGGCGTACGTTATCATCGGCGGTTTCCGCTCTGTGGTGCGCACCGACATCGTCCAATTCAGTCTCATGTTTCTCGCTTTTCTCATCTTGCTGCCGGCTGCTTTTTTCCATTACGGCGGATTTTCTTTTCTCAAAGCAAACCTGCCGCCGACTCATCTCGTCTGGCACGGTGGTCTGGGCGCGCAATCCGTCATTGTCTGGTTTTTTATCGCGCTGGGCACGCTCATCGAGCCCAGTTTTTACCAGCGCTGTTTTGCCGCTGAGAACGAAAAAGTGGCGCAGCGCGGAATCTTTTTCTCCGTATTATTCTGGGTTTTCTTCGATTTCCTGACCACTTTTTCCGGACTCTACGCGCGCGCCGCTTTTCCTCATTTGAAAGATCCGGTAACTTCGTACCTGGTGTTAGGCGCCCATTTGCTTCCCCCGGTCATCTTTGGGCTGTTTTTAGCAGGCTTGCTGGCGACGATCATGTCCACCATCGATAGTTATTCTTTTTTAGCAGCGATGACTTTCGGGAGAGATTTTTTGTGGCAATTGCTTCCTGAAAAAAGCGATGCAAAAATCAAACTTTACACGCGCTACGGACTTATTCTCAGCGGCCTGCTGGCAATCGCCATCGCTTATTTTGCACAGTCAGTAATCCGCATCTGGAAAGACCTGGGCTCCGTCGGCGCTCCCGCATTAGTAATTCCCATGGCCGTCAGTTTTTTCCCGCGCTTGAAGCTCCGAAAATACTTTGCTCTCATTTCCATCATCGGCGGCGGCGCAATCTCGTCGGCGTGGCTCGCAAGTCGTTACCTAAACCACGGCCGCTATTTTTTAAACATTGAACCCATTTATCCGGGATTGGCTTTTTCGATGCTCGTTTTCTCGATTAATTACTTTTGGCGAAAATACCGTTATAGTTCATAAACAATGCTGAATTCATGCTCACCATCACTTTTCAATAAAATTCGCTCCCATAATTTGAGTCGTCGCCCGGCGCAACTTTTCATCGGCTAACGAATCCATTCACTTGATTTTTAGATCATTTATTTCATATTTTTAACAATCATTTTCTTATTTTATTGCTTATTTTTAATTTCACCCTTTCGTATTGTTTTTTTAATTTTTATATTTTTTTTGTTCCTTATTACTTTTTTGACCTGTTATATCGGGTTAAATATTTGGAAATTTTAAACATACGCTACAGAGCTTTTATTGTTGAAAAACAGGTGATTAGATATTTTTTTTGCTTAACTTGAAAAAAAATATTGACATTGAATTTTTTTTTGTTATATTATATAGTGTTTGTCAGATCAAACTGCTAAAATAACGTCAAACTTTTTTCGGGTCAGGTTTAATAGCGTATTTTGGTAAGATTCACAGAGAACGTTCTGTTTCAGAATTGTGAAAAAAATTCCGAAACTGCGTTCAACAAGTAAATTTGCGGGACAGTGAGAGAATGCCTCGTATCGTTCTCTCCGCTTTCTCAAATTAATTTCTCAAATTTTTTTTATTAATTTTGAGCAATCGACACGAATATCTATGCCAAAAAACTTAGGAGAAAGTGGTATGATCTCAAATGAAGAAGAAAAACAGGTCATTGAGAAAAAAATCGAAAAGCTCAAAAAACGAATCAGTTCGCTGAATGAGTCCATTTCTTTGCAAGCGAACAAAATCGCCGACACGATGACGCCGATGGTCATCAGCCGCGATGAAAATGTTCTGTACGATCGCATTCGCAAGAAAAAAGAAGCTATCGAAGAGCTTTCGGCGCTGAAACGAGAACTCATCATTTCCCCTTATAGTGAAAATCGGGTTGCAAAATAGAATTTCTCACGACAGCCTGATGGAGCGTTCGTCAACTTTTTGGACAAAACAGGTTATTTTTTGGGGCTTGCTTTTTTCACCAGGCGAACGACAGTGCCTTTCTTGTCGCGACTGATGCTAATTTCATCGATCAAGGCACGGACGATAAAAATGCCGCGTCCGCTTTCTTTGAGCAGATTTTCCGGATCGAGAGGGTTGTCAATTTCGTTTTCATCGAAACCTTCGCCTTCGTCTTGAATGTGAACGATGATAGTGCCGTTGCAATAATCAAAAGTAATTACCACGTGTTTTTGCAAGTCATTCCGATTGCCGTGGGAAATGGCATTGCCCACGATTTCCGTCACCGCTATGGCAAGACTATCTTTGTCATCCTCGCTGAAATTCATGTGCTTCGCGATTCGCGCGGTTATCTTTTCGACGTCTTTTATTCGATTCGCGTCGCTGGGAATGGTCATCTCATAATGGTTGCAATCTTCAATTGCCAAAACTGACTCCCTTTTTGATTAATAACGCCAGTTCAGTCCAAGATTCAAAAAATTGATGAACTGCCTTTGGCCGGCATATTTTTCAATTGCACGGCGCATCGCTTCCAGAAAAAAAATGAGCTTTTGATCCGGATGATAGTGCAGCGAAAGAACCGGCCCGTAACTCAAAAAGCCGTCTCGCCCAGAGCCAACAAAACTCCTGATCAAAAAGCTTTCCCCATTTTTCACATCTCTGCGGAAATAAATCATTCCCGGCGCGATGGTCAAATGTTCATTTGGCTGATAACTTAATTTCGCACGGATCCAATGATTTTGCCGATTGGTCAAAACGATTTCCGTCCAGCGATCCCAGCTAAACTTGCCATTTTCTTCTATTTCAAATTTATAATCTATGCTGGCGCTGATGGCCGGCAAAAATTTCCACTCAATATTGTGATCGATCATAAAACGCCGAAAAACATAGCTGCGGACGTCAGTGAGCGAATTGGCAATTTCATAATCATAGTCAACGTAATTTGCCAATACTTCCGCAGTTTGAACAACTCGAAAATTTGGCGTTGGTTGGTAAACAATTCTGGGAAAAATACGAAAAATCCGCATCCAGTTATTATTGGCGCTGCGCTCGCTGAAAATGTAAACGAGATGATACAGATTCGCGCTGGCGTTGAGCGATATTTTAAATTGATCGCTGAAATGGTGCACATGTCCCACTTGAAAATTTAGCCGCAGTTCATCGCGATCATCCATGTTCGTTTCCGGCGTATCGTATTGAAATTTGTTGATCGCTGCCTTCAGCGTCAGCGTATCCCGGCGAGAAAATTTGAACCTGCTGAACAGAGAAAGCGAAACGCGCGAGCTCTGAAAATCCGGCGAAATGTAATAAAAATATTTGGAAAATTTTGACGCCAAAACAGAATCAGGCGCCTGGCTTTTTTGGTTGTCAGTCGCGTAACCAAAAGTAAAGTTGAAATCCGTCAGATGGGAGTTCATGATTATTCCAATCTCATTTCCCAAATGAAATTCATCTTTTGATCGTTCGTCAACCAACTGTTGTTTGAACTTTTTGTCGACGCGACTGGCGCGCAGCTTCAACTCAGTGCGAATGTTCACCCGAGAATGACGGCCCACTCCGTATGATAAAAAATGTTGAACTCCCTTGATATTTTCGCTCAAGCTTTCCAAGAACAATCCAACAGGAACAAATCGGTCATAATTATCGCGACGTTGTTGCACAAAAAAGACTGTCAAAGAATCGTAAGTTTCGCGTTGAAAATATTTTTTCACACGATAGGTCAAATTTAAATTGCTATTTTTTCTCTCGGGAAAGCGATCTTCGTTCGTCAGCGCGGTTAAACTATTTCGATAACCACCCCAATTGAGCGTATCAGTGGACATTTCCACTTGATAGGTCAAACCGCGGTCTGTTTTGGAAAGCCGGCGATCATATTTGTAGCCTGCGGCGGCATCCAACCTGATTCGTGACAATATTTCTGCGTAAAAGCCGACCACGGCAAAATTGGTGCGAATATCACTCACCAGACCTGAAATTCGGTCGTTGAGCCGATTCGATTGAGCCAAAAATTTGATCCCCCAAAAAGGCCGCAGCGGATATCTCAGACCGATTTTTAGCTGCTGATCATCGCGCCATTTGTCGTCCAGGCGATTGACGCGAATGAGCGATGACTTGAAATTTTCTCCGACCGTCAAAAATCCTCCGGTCAAAACAGGCTGTTGCAGCCGAATCGCTGTCTGCCAGCGATAGGAATTCAAATTTTGCCCGAAGCCGATTTGGTAATTGATCCTGTCTCCCGACTGAATTTCCTGTGACCGTCCGCTTCCCAGTCGGCTGATCAACAAAAAAATGATAAAAAAAATTTCAAACTTCGGTTTGAACATTTATCTCAATCGCTTTCACGACTTTCGATGTCTTTTTCAGCGTTGTTTTCTGGAGTTATTTCAATTTTGTCAGCGAAGAGGTCCGTCAACCTGAGCGGCGCTTTGACGTAATGGTTTGGATTGGGAACGATTGCTCCGCCGGAAATGACCAATTTTAACGCTTCTTCCACCGGCATCGCCAACTCGACGGTATCGACTTTGGGCACAAAAAGCAAAAAGCCGGAAGTCGGATTTGGCGTTGTTGGCAAAAAAACGCTGACGACGTCGGTGTCCAATTTTTCCTGCACTTCTCCTCTTGTGTCCTGTGTGAAAAATCCGATGGAATAGATCCCGCGACGTGGATATTCGATTAGAACCGCTTTCTTGAAAACTTCGGTTTTTTCGGATAAGAATGCCTGGCTAATTTGCTGGATCGCACTGTAAATTCGATTGATGATGGGTATTCTGGTGACGAGCGCATCGCTGAGGCTGAGTATTTTTTTCCCGACATAATTTCTGGCAAAAAATCCAACAAGCAGAACAAATAAAATGATCGTGATGAAACCCAACCCGGTCAGATTATGCTGGCCGGCTTCAAATCCCAGCCATTTTAACAGGTGTTTATTGAGAAATCCCTTCAATAACCCATCGATGGCGAAAAACAATTTCCAGATAATAAAAATTGTCAGCACAATGGGCGTGAGCGCCAGCAATCCTGTCAAAAAGTACGTTTTTGTTTTTTTCCACATGGCTTTCTTTTGCCTATTAAAATAATAGAATCAAAACGTTAACCAACACTGCCAATGTCGCTAAATCATTATTGTTACGCTCAACGGAGCAATTAGTTTCTGGCAAACCACCAACAAGCTACTCTCTCCCAAGGGTTTTCTTTTTTCCCGCTCCTTTGTCAGCCGGCGCCACAAAAAAGATTTTTTCTCCCTTTTCCCCCATGCGGTATTTTTCGCGCAAAATCTTTTTTATGTATTGATAATCAGAGCTCAAAAGTTGGATTTCTTCCTTAAGGTGATCCCGCTTGGCAGTCAGCCGCTTGATTTCCTCCACCAGATTTTGCTTTTGCTTTCGCAATTGCATGTAGCGGACAAAGCCGTAATTGCCGCGCAGAAAGACAACGACAATTATCAAAATGCCTATTGCAATCAAATAATACCAGGGGCGACGATTTGAGCCCGCGCCCCTGGTTGTTTTTTTTCTTTTTGACTTTTTCGCCATTGAATTAATTCAATTCGGTCAACTGAGAAACGAAATTTGCATTCAAAAATGAATGGAAAATTTTACTTTTTCAACACGCTGGCACCAGCAAAAACAGCGGCTTCGCCCAACAATTCCTCGATGCGCAGCAACTGATTGTACTTGGAGATGCGATCGGTGCGCGACGCGGAACCGCTTTTGAGCTGACCGGTATTTGCCGCGACAGCCACATCGGCGATGGTCGTATCTTCGGTTTCGCCGGAACGGTGAGAAATTACCGTTGTGTAGCCCGCCTTATGAGACATCTCGATGGCGTCAAATGTCTCCGTCAACGTGCCGATCTGGTTCAATTTTATCAAAACCGAATTGCACACGCCCATCTCAATACCTTTCGCTATTCGCTCGGTGTTGGTGACGAACAAATCATCGCCAACAATCTGAATTTTGCTGCCCAGGCGGTCGGTCATAATTTTCCAGCCATCCCAATCGTCTTCTGCCATGCCGTCTTCGATGGAAGCAATGGGATATTTTTCTACTAATTTTGCGTAATAATCAACCATCTGCTCCGGAGTGAGCTGCTTGCCTTCAGATTTGAGAACGTATAAATTTTTCTCCGTGTCAAAAAACTCGCTCGACGCCGGATCCAACGCCAGGTAAATATCCTGCCCCGGTTTGTAACCCGCTTTTTCGATGGCTTCGAGAATAACTTCCACTGCTTCTTCGTTGGATTTCAAATTCGGAGCAAATCCACCCTCGTCACCGACTGCCGTGTTGTAACCTCTGCCCTTGAGCACGGATTTCAAGGCGTGAAAAGTTTCTGAACCCATACGCAATGCTTCGGCGAAATTCGGTGCGCCGGCCGGCATGATCATAAATTCCTGCAAATCCACATTATTATCCGCGTGGGCGCCACCGTTCAGAATATTCATCTGGGGAACCGGCAATGTGTGCGCGTGAACGCCGCCAATGTACTGAAAAAGCGGCAATTCCAGGGCGTTCGCCGCCGCTTTGGCAACGGCAATGGAAACGCCCAAAATTGCGTTAGCGCCTAATTTTTCTTTATTTTTCGTGCCATCCAATTCACAAAGAAGTCTATCAACAATAATCTGCTCTGTCGCGTCCTCGCCGATGATTTCTTCAGCGATGATTTCATTGACATTTTCCACGGCTTTGGTGACGCCTTTGCCATTGTAACGGCTTTTATCGCCATCGCGCAATTCCACAGCTTCGTGTTCCCCGGTCGATGCGCCCGAGGGCACAATCGCTCTGCCGCCAGCTCCGCCTTCCAGCAATACTTCTACCTCGACAGTAGGATTTCCGCGTGAATCAAGCACTTCTCGTCCGAATACATCAACAATCGTCGTCATTTTGTTTCTCCTTCTGTTTCATTGTTTGTCATTTAATAACAAGTTGCAATTGCAATCATTTTTTAATTTACAAAGACAAAATAAACTGAGGCCAAGTTCAGGGTTTAGCGTTCATATAAAAATTTGATCCCATTCGTTTCACAATATCTCTCAATCACACAACGCGAAACTCGCACTACGAACTCAAAACTCTAAGCCATCGCCAAATAAACAACATACGCAAAAACCGCCCCGCTGAAAGCACAAATTCCATTCACCGCGTCGTTGTCAATTACCGCGACGCCGGAATGCAAAACTGTCGCGTGATTTGTACAATGGACGTGTTTTTCAGTGATCTTCCCGCATTGGGGACATTTGAATTGCGCTTGTACTGTCGCGCCAACGACGCTGTCCACCACGCTGCCAAAAAGACCGGCAAAAGCAACAAGCATTGGCAGCGCAAAAGAATAACCATCATAGCGAGCTGTCGCCAGCTTGCTCACGTAAACGATCACCACGCTGCCAGCGAGTCCGCCCAGAAAACCGAGCAACGTCACTCCTCCGGATGTTCCGGGCGGGACCCGCCTGAAATTAGTCACGAGACGCGGCATAATCCTCGAAAAAACACCGATTTCCGTGCCCCAGGTATCCGCCGTCACGGCGGCGATGGAGCCGACAAAAGCCAGATAAAATCCGTCATTTGGGAAAAAATTCCACAAAATAACCAGCAGCCCGGCCAGTCCCCCGTTGGCAAAAACCTGTCCGATGTCTCGACGACCGCCTTTTTGAAAAGTATCGGCAAATCTCGCTTTCCATTGCTTTCCCACTTTCGACAAAATGCTGGAGAGCACAAAAAACAGCAATAGCGGCAGACTGAATTCCCACCTGCCAACGCCAAAAACTACGGCGCCCAACAGAAAAGTGGAGACAGCGCCGCTGCCATTGAGAAACTTCAAATAAAAAGAAACGACAGCAATCAACAATGCCAGAGCCACGCCAAATGTGAGGGCAAGATTTTCCTGATTGGAATGACTGACCAGATAAAACATAAAAAATGCCGTCCCAAGCGGTACGCTCAAATTGTCCGAGCCTTTGGAGGACAATGCTTCGCACGCCGTCGCCACGAGAGCAACGACCAGCGCGTACCACGCTGCGTGCAGCCAATTCAACGCAAAATTGTCTAATGCCGCTGTAAGCAAACGCAATCCTAAAAGAACGATCAAAAAAGTCATGGCGAACATGGCGGATGAGCCCTGAAAAGATTTTTGCTCGCCGGCAATTTGGTAAATTTTCGGGACACGCACCTGTTCGCCGACAATCGCAGCAAAAGCATCGGCGATCGCCATTGTCAGTACAGAGAGCACCAAAATGGACTTATGACCATCCCACAAAAGTAACGTTAAAATAAAAAACGACAGCGGATAAAAAACAGTTCCGTACGTTGTCCGATCAGTCGCATGCATTCCCGGCATCCATCCCCTGCGGATGGCGATCAGATTCACAACAACGAACGCGCCGGAAATCAATAGTAGCGGAAGCGGGTTACGCATCAAAAAAGACGCGAGCGCAATAAAAATTCCCGTTAGCATGTGAACTAACTTACGCGTCGTTTTCACCGACCACTGAATTTTTTTTCTGACAATCTCTGAAAATCCGATGACTGCTCCCAATCCAACAAGAAGCACCGCAAGCCAAAACCAATCCATAAGACGAACAACCATTTTATTATTGACATTGAACGAAAATTTTGCTATACTATTTAAGAATTTTTTCGCTTAAAGTCAATATTTATTTGTTCTTTTTTGTCTGCCTTAGGAATTTTAATTTTGCAGATTGGTGGCAAAATTGCACCGCAACAAAATTGAAATCCTTGGATAACAAAGGATGTTTTTGGTCGTTGTCTGTGAGCGTGATGCTTGCGCCTAATCTCGTAGTTCAATGATCTTAAAAGCTGAAGATACAAAGTTATCCACAGCAACGACAGCAAAGGAAACCGTCTTGTAATGCTGCCTAAGTTCAAAAGAATATTTGCTGCCTAATTGGTTTCAAATTAAGCAATTAGTTATTTTTACCATAAATTTTTCAATTCTGTAACAAATTTCACAACATGTTATTTTTATTTAACTTACAAATTTGTAATTTTGCAATACAAAATATAGTTGTAACATCGCTGTAATATTCCATATCTTGACATTCTCAAGATTGCCCGAATCAGGCTTTTTGACGTCTGATTTTCAACTTTTTTTTGAACTATTCACTTATCCACAACTTATTCACAATAACGCAAGATGTGGGTCAATGATTTTTTTAAGGCACAAGAATAGGAAATAATTGTAAAAAGTACTAACTTCTAAACCAAGGAGCCGGAAAATGAACAAACCGAATTTGTCTCTCATTCTTTTTCTTTCTCTGCTGCCTGTGCTTCTTTTCGTTCAGGGATTTGGTACTTTTTCCGAAAAATTAATTTTAGACAGTCCCTTTCCGCAAATTGTCAGCCCCGGCGAAACATACTATCTCAACGGAAAAATCAAAAGCGCTGCATCGGGAAACAAGCTATCAGTTGTTGGAACCATGCCGTATGGGAAATATGACTTCGATGTTGCGACGGTAGTTGTCGGCGATTCATTTTCAATATGTTGAATAGACCATTTGAAAACACTAAATAATATTTTT
>JAADFU010000045.1:31045-43667 GCA_013152715.1 Calditrichota bacterium | reverse complement strand
ATTTAGGGATTTTTTTCTAATATTAGAAAAAGTTCTCTAAATATAGACATTTTTTCCAATATTGGACAATTTTTGGGGTTGCTTTGTATGAAAAGAACAAATTTTTTTATTATCCAATGGACATACGTCAGCACCGTATTTCATCTAAAGAATAGCACTTCCATTCAACAGCTCGTAATTCGAAACTCTTGTTGTTTTATAATAACAAAAAGAATCCGATTTGTCAAGCAAAAAAAAATCATAATAACTGAAAAAAATTGCGCTCGCTATTCTGATCTGTATGTTGTTTTTTGGATAGGGCACATTAGTATCTCTGTAACAAAAAAGCCCGATTTCTTCAAGAAAGCGGGCTTTTAGCTCTTGTCGTCGATTATTCCTCTCCTCCATGCGGCGGATACAAATCTTCCCACCATTGCGGCTGATCTTTGAGCCAGCGGTCGAACCAGGCGAGGATCGTTTTTGTCCACAGTTTTCTTCGGCCGTAAGCCATGATGTGGTGGTTCTGTCCCTGAATCTGGACTAATTCCACGGGTCTGCCCAGCAATTTCAACGCCGTGTAGAGCTGAATACTTTCGCCTGGCGGAACATTGGTGTCCACTGTGCCCTGGAGCAAAAGCAGCGGCGTTTTGATTTTGTCGGCATGGAACAGCGGACTTTGATCGACGTAAATGTCGCGTCGGTTCCAGGGAAAACTGTTGGCGGTGGCAACGGCGCTGTAGAGATAGCCCCAGTAGCCTTCGCCCCAGTAGCTGGGAATCATGCTGATGCCGGCGTGAGCGATGGCGGCAGCGAACATGTCGGTTTTTGTTTGCAGCAGCATGGTCATGAATCCGCCGTAGGAAGCGCCCATGCAGCCCACGCGATGGGGATCAACGAACGGGTGCGCCGGCAGAAATTTTTTCACGCCGTCGATGATTTCGTCGGCGACAATTTTGCCCCAGTCGTTCACATGGCGGGCGGAAAATTTTTGTCCGAAACCGACAGCGCCGCTCGGTTGCAGCACGTACACCACGTAGCCGTGGGCGGCGTAGAGATTCATCGGGTATCTGCCGCCGAAATTGCGCGTTACCGGCGTGGTTCCGCCGTAGTAGTAAACGATGCCGGGGTATTTTTTATTGGCATCAAAATTCGGCGGAAAGTAAACGCGTCCTTCGATGTCATCGCCGAATTTGTTTCTGAAAGTCCAGCGTTTGACTTCGCCGAAATGCACATTGGCAAAATCTTTGACCGCGGGATCGAATAACGGATCAGTTTTGTCCGTTTTCAAATTGACGCGGTAACTCTTCCAGGGCACGTTTGCGCTGCTGCCGGTAAAAACAGCAACCGGTTTTTTTTCTGCGAAATCGATTGCCCCAATTACCTCGGTGTTGGTGTCAATTTTTTTGAAAGTTTTACGTTTGACATCGTAGCGAAAAAGCGAGACGTCGCTGCGGTCTGTGGCGACGAAATAGATTTTGTTGCCAATCGGCTGCCAAAATGCCCGGTTGATCGTCGGGGCAAAATTCAGCGTGATGGGGTCGACTTTTTTTGTCTGCAAATCGTAAATGTAGGCCTGCGTGTCATAATCATTGGGAATCACGTCGTCGGGAAGATTCGTGCCAATTTTTTCGAACATGGACGGCCCGCCGGTGACGAGCAATTTTTTCCCGTCCGGCGACCATTGCACGCTGCCCTGCCATTTCTCCGTCCAGATGGAATCGATGGCCAAAGTTTCCGGATTCAATGAATAGAGTGTGCTTTTTTCATAAGGCCGCTCGGAGAAGTCGGCTTTGGAAATGGTGAAGAGAATTTTTTTACCGTCAGGGCTGATGTCGTTCAGATTGGTGCTTTCCAATCCGCTGGTGAGACGCATTTTTGCGCCGTCGGGGAAATTCACGCGGTAGAGAAAATCCCTGTCGCGCCAGCCGGGTAGCCGGTCGGGCATGCCTTCCAATTTTTTCAATTTGGTCTTTGGTGCGGGGTACTTTTCCGTCACGCTGTAAATCAGAAATGATCCGTCGGGCGCCCAGCGGTACGATTTGAAATTTTGAATTTTTTTGAGCAAAGCAATTTTTTCGCCGGTTTGCAGATCGGAAATCCACAGCGTTCTCCCCCGGGCATTGGATGTCAAATAGGAGTAGCGATTTTTCAGCGGCGCCCATTGGAATTGGCTGATTCGAGCCATGCCGCGAAATGAGCGTAGCAGCTTGCCGTCGGAATAGCGGCGAATTTCCAGCCAGCTTTCGTATTTGTCGCCGGGCGGCAGACTTTTTCGCAGCGTCATCGCGACCAATTTGCCGTCGGGAGACAGGGACAGGTTGGAGATTTCCGGTTCGTCCAGCAAATTTCGGATGTTCATGAAATGCGTGGGCTCGGTTGACCAGCTCAAATCGCTCGCAGCAAAATTTTTCGGGAACGAGGCGCTGGCAGAGATTTCCCAGGGAGCGTTGCACTTCGGATCGAACACGGTTTTGATTAAAAGCAGATGCTTTCCCGGCTCCACTTTGATGGTTGCTTTTGTTTGGGCTAAAGTTTTTTCGTTGGCGTTTGCTTTATTTCGCCTGCCGATTTCCTTGCCGTCAAAATAGATGATTTGCAGGTGCGGATTTTCTACCGTCAATTTTATTTCGAGCCATCTGTTTGCAGTCAAATAGGCGGCGGCGAATGCTTTTTGCGGCATCTTTTGATTCAGCGGAACGATCTGCAGCGAGGAATCTGCCCGGACTGTCCAGCGCAATTTTTGTTTTCCGTACCCAGTGATCGTTTTGCCTTCGGCAGGAGGTATTTTGCTCAAATCAAAATGTTCGAATTCCAGCAAATTATTGATCCCGAATTTTTTGCCGGCAAAATTTTTTCTGTCGTGAAAGATCGGTAGAGGCGTTTTCACAGGTCCGAGAATGAGCCATTTGGTGGCAACGATGTTGTTGCTGTCTTCCGCTGCGAAAAGAGAGAGGCTGAAAATAAGAAGGAACAAAAAAGCAAATGCGGTACGAACGGATGATTTTGTGAGCATGGCGAGTTTCTCCGTGGTTTTTGAAATATCCGAACCCATCGTTTTTGAAAAAATGACGCGACCAGAGCGAGAAAGTTTAACGTTTTTGGCGTTTTTTTTTGAAATGAAAACAAAATTCTCGAAAAAATTTTGTCCTGAAAATAACAAACTCACATCTCACCGCATGGATAGAAAATGGACTTGCCGGATAAATCAGGTTAGAACTTTGCGTGCAGCCATGCGCGAAAAAATCCGGATGACTGCAATTGAAATGAAACGAATAAACCTTTTTTCAAGCGCGAGAGACATATTCGCCGCTGCGTGTGTCGATGCGAATTGTGTCGCCTTCATTAATAAAGGGCGGAACTTCCAGTCTGGCGTTTGTTTCCAGTGTGATCCATTTTGTCACATTTCCGGCAGTGTCGCCTTTGACAGCAGGCTCGGCTTCGACGACTTTGAGTTCCACGGTTGTCGGCAGTTCCGAAGTGATGGGCGTGTCACCGTGAAAGAGCACTTTTACTAACATGCCTTCTGTTAGAAATTTTTTCTGATCTTCAATCATCTCGGCAGGCAGGGGGATTTGTTCAAAAGTTTCGGTATCCATAAAATGAAAATTTTCGGAGTCCGAATACAAATATTGCATCTCTTTTTCATCGAGCCGCACGGCTTCGACTTTGTCGGTTTCGCGAAACGTGTTGTCAATGACGCGTCCCGTTTTTACATTTTTCAGTTTCGTGCGCACCATTGCTCTGCCGCGGCTTTGGGTAACGTGCTGAAATTCTGTGATCAAATAGATGTCGTTATTGAACATGATCGCCATACCGCGACGAAATTCAGAAATTGAAGCCATAGATTTCTCCTTCTATTTTTGCGATTATCTTTGAATTTTAATTTTCGCTTAAAGCGCCAGCGCAGCAAGTTCATAATTTCACCGCAAAAGCGCAAAGGGAAAAACAATTATCATGCTTTGCGTTCTTTGCGGTAATAAAGCAATGACCATTCAAAGGTTCGCGGCTTTTGAATGGTTAGCTTAAAGATAATTGAAAATACAAAATTAAAAAAGAAAAATCAAGAATTTCTTTCATGTTCTGGACAGGAAAAGTCGCGTGACGGCGCGCTGAAAAAAAATGAATCGGAATCATTTGCTTCAGTGAAGAGACAATCTTTTCTGCTCAAGCAAATTTTTAGAAAATTTTCATCTTTTTTCTTGACTATTTCATTCTATTTGATTATATTTAGCGCGCTATGGCAAAGAAACTAAAACATACAAAAAAGAAAAAGCCTTTTCGTTACGAGCTGCCATTCGGAAGAGAAAATTACATTATTTTTTTGATCGGCGTTTTCGTGACAATTTTGGGGTATATTTTCATGGCGCAAGGCCCGGCGGAGAGTTTCTGGTCGCTGACGTTGGCGCCGATTCTGCTTGTCGTGAGCTATTGTGTGCTGTTTCCATTGGCGATTATTTATCACAGAAAAACGGCAGCAGTCAGCGAACCCAAAGAAGGCATTGCGGAAAATCAGCAGTAGTAATTTCAGATTTGAAAATTAAAAACATGGCGATAAATCCTGGGCGGTTAGCTCAGTTGGTTTAGAGTACCTGCCTTACAAGCAGGGGGTCACTGGTTCGAGCCCAGTACCGCCCACATCAATATGAGGCGCTGGCTTGGAGTCGGTGTCCAAAAATGAGAACGAACGGGGTCGTGGTGCAGCCTGGTTAGCACACCGGCCTGTCAAGCCGGAGGTCGCGGGTTCGAGCCCCGTCGACCCCGCTCATGGGAAAGGGCTATCTCGCGAAGGTAGCCCTTTTTTGTATTTCGGAAATACGCCGCATGAAAAAAGACGATGAATATTTTACCATTGTCGCCGCGAAACCAGCGGAGATAAAAATCAAAGGATCTCGCTTTATTGGCACAGCGGCTCAGATCGCCGACGAACAAGCAGCGAGAGATTTTATTCACAAAATTTCTAATCATTACCACAACGCAACGCACAACTGTTTCGCCTATGTCGTCGGATTTCCGCCGCAGCAAATCAGCCGTTTCCATGATGACGGCGAGCCTGCCGGCACAGCGGGACAGCCCATTCTCTCGGTCATTCAGGGACAAGGTCTCAATTTCGTCGCCGTGGTCGCGACCAGATATTTTGGCGGGACCAAGTTGGGGAAAGGCGGTTTGATTCGCGCCTATTCCGATTGCACGCGTGCGGCGCTGGAGAATTGCCGGATTGAGAAGCGGTACATTTACGAGAGTTTTCGCATTGTTTTTCCGTATGATTTGACCGGCGCCGTGATGCGCGCGCTCTCTCAATTCGACGCAAGAGTAGAAGATTCGCGATATGGTCAAGCCAGCCAACTGCTCGTTTCTGTGCGCCGTTCGATTGCGGATGATTTCAAAAACCAATTAGTTGAAGTGACGTCTGATAAATTAACTTTTTTGTGAAAATAGAGATGAGTTCGCTGGAAATACATTTAGGGCTGATTTTTTTCGCTTTGCTGATGTCGGCCTATTTCTCCGGGACAGAGACTGTCTTTTTGTCGGCGAGTCGGCTTCGTAGCGAAATCCTCTTTCGCCGACGCGTGAAAAGCATCCGCCGAATTTATCATTTTATCAGTAAGCCGGAAACTTTTATTGTTACCACGTTGGTGGGTACAAATTTGTCCAGCGTGCTTTTTTCCACTCTGGTAGTTTTGTCGCTGAAAAATTCGGTCGATGAATTTGTCATCGTGTTGATTTCCACGAGCGCGCTGCTGCTGTTCGGCGAAATTATTCCCAAATCTCTGGGGCAGGAATTTTCCAATCAACTGCTGCCGCTGACCGGGGCGCTGCTGAAAATTTTTAAATTTCTGTTTGCGCCCGTCAATTTCCTGTTGTTGGGTTTCACTAATTTTTTTCTCAAAAGGTTAAACTTGAAGACGCAAGCCGATTTCCAGACGGTTTTCACCAGAAAAGACATCGTCAGAGTGCTGCGTGAAAGCGAGAAAGGCGGCGCCATTAAATCCAAAGAGAGCCGTCTGATCGGCAGAATTTTTGATCTTCGCAAGACGCGGTTGAAGGATTCCATGGTGCCGAGAACCGAGATTGTTGCGGTTCCGAAAAATATTTCCATTGAAAGATTGAGCACTGCTTTTAGCAAATCTGGCTTCTCCCGCTTGCCCGTTTACGAAGATTCCATCGACAATATCATTGGCATCGTTTACGCCAAAGACCTCCTGACCGAACCTGAATCGCTGCGTGAAATTTTGAAAGAACCAATTTTTGTTCCGGATTCAAAACCGGCCTTCAGGTTATTAGTAGAATTCAAACAAAAGAAAATGAGTATCGCCATTGTGCTGGACGAGTACGGCGGCACAGCCGGGCTGATTACTGTCGAGGACCTGGTTGAGGAACTGGTCGGAGAAATTTATGACGAATTCGATATCGACCACGAAAAAATGTACCGCCGGCTGAATGCTAACACCATCAGTATCGACGCGCGCGCCGAAATCGACGAGATAAACGAAAAATTCAATTTGAATCTTCCCGAGCAAGAGTCATACTCCACCATCGGCGGCTTTGTCATTGAGCAATTGGGACATATTGCAAAAGAAGGAGAAGTTTTGGACACGGAACGTTACCGCATTAAAATTGAAAAAGCGGATCAACGCCGAGTGATTCGCGTGCGTCTGATAAAAAAATGATTTTTAAATCCCTGCGTTTCCTCGCTAATTTTTGATTTCTCGCCAAATTGTGTAACAAATTCCCTGTGTCGGCCAAATTATGGGTGTAAAAATTACCTGTTTTGAAAGTACATTTAATTTAATTGGAATTAGTCAGTTAGCAATGCCAAAAATGCTAACGGAGCAAATTTTACCCGATTGGTCGTCATTTGTAACTACATTTCAAAGAAGAAGTTTTGAAAAAACAATTGTTTAATTTAATAATAATCAATTAGTTATCACATTAGACAAGAGAATCGTTCAGCGCTGGCATTAGCTTTGCATTTTGTCCGGGAAAAAATGCGGAGGATGTGATGCGGATAAAAATGATTTTACTTTTGGTGGCGATGGCGTCATTTGTTAGTTTCGGGTCAAAAATAACCGGCGTGCATCGGGCAAAATGGGGCAAATCGTTAACGGTGGGCGCGATGTCTCGGGACGATTTTTTTCGCCAACTATCAGAACGCTACTATGGCACGACTGAGTTTGCTGAGGAATTAGCATTGGTCAATCGCGCGTTGGAGTTTCGACCTCTCGAAAAGATCAAAAGTACGGATCTGATTATTCCCGACCAAGGGTCCATTTTTCGTCTGCGAGCAAAACAGACAATGAAAATTGCACTCAACGAAAAGCCGCCGATGGCGCTCCGTCAGCAACACCAATCGCTCAATTGGTTCGTGATGCAGTTAATTTTCTTTTTCATTGGTTTCAATCAAATGATTTTACCGGTGCTGGCAGGAACAGTCGCGCTGATTTTACTGTTGAAATTGATTCGCGCATTTCGCGTCGGGAAACCGGAAAAATCAGGATACGTCTCGCCAGCCACAAAATTTGCCAAAAACAGCGACCGAATTCTTGTCGAATTCGACGTTACACAACTCAACAAAAAACCATGAAATAGCGCAGCGTCAATTTTGTTATTTCATTTTCTCCTAAAAAAAATTTCAAAAAAAATGAAACCAATGGCTTGATTGAATAGTTATTTGATCAAGCCATTTTTAGTGTCTTTTGTTATTTTGAATTTGTCCCGTTGGCGTCCGGTGCTTACGACAAATAAATTTTGCGGGCGGAACTTTTTGAAATGATAGAAGTTGAAATTTTGTTAACATTTTTTGCTTTATCATATTTGAAATTTTAAAATTAGGGCAATTCACAATTCATCCACCAATTGGATACCAGAACCGCTGAACAACACTATTTAGGGAGGTTCACTTATGAAACGCGTCGCTACTGTTGGTATTATTTTTCTGTTATTTGTTTCCATTATCGTTAGCTGCGGTCAAAAGAAGACGAAAGAGCAGCTTTTAGCCGAAGCGCTCAGTTTCGAAAAAGCTGAGGATTTTGCCAAGGCGGTTGAAACGCTGAATAAATTAGTACAGGAATATCCTCAGGCGTCGGAAGTGGATTCGGTTCTCTTCCAAATTGGTCAGATTTACTCTAACAATTTGAGTGATTATGAGCAAGCCGTCCGCGCCCACGAAAGACTCATTCAGATTCGCCCCGATAGCCCAATTGCCGCCCAGTCGCTTTTTATGATTGGCTTCCATTTTGCGAATAACATCAAAAATCTGGACAGTGCCAAAGTCTATTATGAAAAATTCATCGAAAAATATCCGAATCACGAATTGGTGACTTCCGTCAAATGGGAGTTGGATCATTTAGGCCAGGATATTAATGAAATCGATCTTTTTCAGAGCGATAAGGCGGATACGAAATAACGGTTCCGTTGAAAACGGCGGAGAAAATTGTTTCCGCCCCGAAAATGCAGCGAGCACCATCATGTTGTTCTCGGAAACGTTGGCTATCATTTTGAGTATTGCACAAGGCTCACAATGATATTTTCTTTTGCCTCACAGCACAGTTTTTCAAAAAGCTGCCTGTTTTTTTCTTTCAATTAAAACTTTTTGACTGCGTGATTCGTCACATTATTTGGATAATTTACAAGAGGGTACGATGAAGAAAATCGCGTCTGCTTTGTCGATTATTTTTTTGCTACTGCTATTCATGGCGTTTTTTAATTTTTCCGCTCAAGCGCAGGATTCAACGGCTGCGACAGTTTCATCGGAAATTCGCATTACGAGCACAGTAGATCGAAAACAGGTGCCGCTCAATCGAACGCTGAAATTGACCGTGCGCGTGGAATGGTCCGGCGATGTGAGCCGCTATCAAATCAGCGAACTGGAAGATCCGATCCTCAATAATCTGGAAATTTATTCGACCTCCAGCGCTGATTTTCGCACTTCAGAAGGCGGCGTCGCAAAAGCCGCTCGGACTTACGAATTTATCCTCAAACCCAAAACGTTGGGCATGGCTTACATCGAAGGCGTGATAGTGAAATATATCGACAGCACGACCGGCGAAGGCCATTCGCTGACGACCAATCGCATCAACGTGGAAGTCGTGGAGTCGGAACCGGAGCCGAATTCCGGACGCGGTTTATTGTTCTGGCTGCTTGCTGTGGCTTTGCCAATTGTGGTCGGAGGCGGCGTTGCTTCTTTTGTCAAAAAAAAGTTAGAGAAGCGAAAACGAAAACAGTTTTACGTTCCGGTAAAGTCTTTGGAAGAAGAATTTCTGGAAACACTGCACCAATCTCTCTCTGCGGACACTGTGGCTCCCAATTTGAATCAGGGATATTATGTGCTCTCTAAAATTACAAGAAGATATTTGAAACGAAAATACAGAATCGACGCGCTGGAGTTGACGACAGATGAAATTTTGAAGTCGCTGTCCAAAAGGGACGACGTGGAAAAAAATATGGTTGACATGATCGATGAAGTGCTGCGCACCTGCGATCTGGCAAAATTTTCCGGCAGTCAGGGAGACGTCAGCGAGTACCAACGGCTTTATACCTTGTTTGAATCCATTCGTTTGAATCCATTCTGGAAAAAAATCACATGCAAAATGGCAATAGCGAAGCGGGGGAATCGTGATTTTTTCGCTTTTCAAAGGCACAGAAGTCCAGAGAAAAAAATGGGAATTTAGTGGTTTTGAAGCAAAAATTTGGTATGAATGATTAGCGAATTTGCTCATGGGTTATCGTATTACAAATCATTTCTTCGATTTTTTTGAAAAGGTTTTCGGTACGGCAAAAATGCGAGTGACGCAAGGCATAATAATTCGTTTTTTTCTTTGCGAACTTTATGCCTTTGCGGTGAAATTATGCCGCTTGCTGCGCTAGAGAAGAGTAATTATCAGAATTTTTAAATATCACTTTTTCGAACGGACACAAAATTGGATATCACAGGAGGAAAAATGAACGTTGATATTCAGGCGCTAAATGAAAAGATTCAAAAAGAAAGCCAGTTTGTCGATAAAATCACCGACGAAGTGGGAAAAGTCATTGTCGGCCAGAAATATATGATTGAGCGTCTGCTCATTGGCTTGCTTTGCAACGGTCACATTCATCTGGAAGGCGTCCCCGGCCTGGCAAAAACAATGGCGGTCAAAACACTGGCCAATACAATTCAGACTAAATTCCAAAGAATTCAGTTTACCCCGGATTTGCTGCCGGCAGATTTGATCGGTACTTTGATTTACGACCAAAAATCGGGCGAATTTTCCACCAAAAAGGGACCGATTTTCGCCAATTTGATTCTTGCCGATGAAATCAACCGCTCGCCGGCAAAAGTGCAGTCTGCTCTGTTGGAAGCGATGCAGGAGCGACAGGTAACTATCGGCGAAACCACGTTCAAACTGGACGATCCGTTTTTAGTTTTGGCGACGCAGAACCCGATTGAGCAGGAAGGAACCTATCCTTTACCGGAAGCGCAAATCGACCGTTTCATGCTCAAGTTGTCTGTCGGTTATCCCAGTAAAGAGGAAGAGCTGGAAATTATGCGGCGGATGACGCAGGAAAAAATCCCGGTTGCCAAAGCGGTGGTCAAGCCGAAAGATATCATCAAAGGCCGATCTGTTGTCAGCGAAATTTACATGGACGAAAAAATTGAACGCTACATTGTCGATATTGTTTTTGCGACGCGCACACCCGGCGATTACGGGTTGTCGGATTTGACAGGTTTGATTCAGTACGGCGCCTCGCCGCGCGCGTCGATTTATTTGAAAATGGCAGCCAAAGCCCACGCGTTTTTGCGCCATCGCGGCTACGTCACGCCGGAAGATGTTCGGGCAATCGGCATGGATGTGCTGCGTCATCGTGTCATTGTCACTTACGAAGCTGAAGCCGAAGAAGTGACTGCCGAAGACGTCGTGCGAAAAATTTTGAATCGAATCGAAGTGCCGTGATTTTCATTCAGTAGGAAAAAATCGAAAATTTTGAAAACAGAAGTTGTGGCTTATGATTCCAAAAGAGATATTGAAAAAAGTCAAGCGAATCGAGATCATGACACGCGGTCTGGTCAACGACGTGTTTTCCGGCGAATATCATTCCGTATTCAAAGGTCGGGGCATGGAATTTTCTGAAGTGCGCGAATACCAGCCTGGCGACGACATTCGCACTATCGACTGGAACGTGACCGCGCGCATGGGACATCCGTTTGTGAAAGTCTTTGAAGAAGAGCGTGAGTTGACGGTGATGCTGTTGGTTGATGTGAGTTCATCCGGAGAATTTGGCACTTTTGAGCGGATGAAGGCCGAGATCGCTACGGAAATTTGCGCATTGCTGGCTTTTTCCGCCATAAAAAATAACGACAAGGTCGGGTTGGTTATTTTCACAGATCGGATCGAAAAATTTATCCCGCCCAAAAAAGGAAAATCCCACGTGTTGCGCGTGATTCGCGAGCTGCTCTACCATAAACCGGAAGGGACAAAAACAGACATCGCCGGCGCGTTGGAATATCTGAATCGCGTCACGCGCCGCAGAAGTGTGGTGTTTCTGGTGTCGGATTTCATCAACGCCGATTATGAAAAAGCCCTGCAAATTGCTAATCGCCGCCATGACGTCGTCGCTATTACCGTGACCGATCCCCGCGAAGTGGAAATGCCCAATGTGGGTTTTGTTGAATTGGAAGACGCCGAAACCGGCGAAATCGTGCTGGTGGACACGTCCGTAGGCAGCGTGCGCCAACTTTATCAGCGGAACACGACGGGCGATATTAAATCGCGAGAACGGCTGTTTCGTTCGATCAATATCGATCACATCGACATTCGAACCGATAAACCGTACATCGAGCCATTGATAAAATTTTTCCGTGTGCGCGCGAAAAGATTTCGGTGATTTTTAAATAGCAAAAGGGTCACAAATGAAATCTAAATTGACAGTTGCTACTTTGATTCAAGAAGCGAAGAAATTTTGTGTGACAGAATCAAAATATGAAAATCCTGATCTGTTCGGTGTGACTGATGGAAAAGCTGTCGGAACCTATATTGAACACAAATTTCAAAATTATTTATTTTCAAAATATGATTATGAAAAAGGGTCTTCAGCTACTGGGATTGATTTTCCTGACAAAGTATTGAATACAGACATGAAGGTTACGTCGATTAAGCAGCCTCAGTCGTCGTGCCCTTTTCGATCTGCAAGGCAAAAAATATTTGGTCTTGGTTATAATCTACTCCTGTTTGTTTACGAGAAAATTGATGATCATCAAAAACAAGGAGCCATGATGGATTTCCAGAATTGCTCCTTTATTTATAAAAATAGAACAGCAGATTTTATGCTGACAAAAACATTGAGGCAAATGGTAAAAGACGGTGCAAATTCGGAAGATATAGTCGCCTATTTAATGGATAAAAACTTACCTGCTGATGAGATAACATTAGAGAAACTGGCACAAGAGATATTGACTACTCCGCCTGCGCAAGGTTATCTCACCGTATCGAATGCTTTGCAGTGGCGATTGCAATATGGAAGAATAGTCAGATTGGACGAAGATGTTGAAGGAATAGTAAAAATTATTAAAAATGATTAAGGCAAATTGATGGAACAGGCAAGAAAATACATGAAATATGATCATATCGTATTTTTAGATGAAAAACTCAGGGATTGCAGAGACCATCAA